>DALZBD010000418.1:0-3917 GCA_031977515.1 Bacteroides sp.
AAGTTTTTTTGATAAGTCATTCAGCAAATAACGTTGAATCGCTCTTTTTACGGGTCGTGCCCCGAATTCCGGGTCATAGCCTGCCTGCGCCAGGAAATGTATGGCATCCTCGGATAAATGAAGTTCTACTCCATTGCTTTGCAGCATTTGTTGAACTCCTTTGATCTGTAAAAGGACAATCTGTCTGATCTCCTGTTCAGTCAGTGGGAGGAACATAATCGTTTCGTCAATACGATTGAGAAATTCCGGTCGGATTGTTTTACGGAGCATACTCATCACCTCATTCTTGGTTTCTTCGATAATTTCCTCCTTATTGTCATCATTTATCTTCTCCATCTGTCCTTGTATGTAGGCACTACCGAGGTTGGAGGTCATGATAATGATTGTATTTTTGAAATTGACCAATCGTCCTTTATTATCTGTCAACCTACCATCGTCTAACACCTGCAATAAGATATTGAATACATCCGGATGAGCTTTTTCTATTTCGTCAAAGAGTACGACAGAGTACGGTTTACGACGAACCGATTCGGTCAGTTGCCCGCCTTCATCGTATCCTACATATCCCGGAGGAGCTCCTACCAGACGGGAAACACTGTGTTTCTCCTGATATTCACTCATATCAATGCGGGTCATCATATTTTCGTCATCGAACAGAAATTCTGCCAGTGCTTTGGCCAGCTCGGTCTTTCCTACTCCGGTTGTTCCCAGAAAGATAAACGAGCCGATCGGGCGTTTGGGGTCTTGCAATCCTGCCCGGCTGCGTCTTACAGCATCAGACACTGCACCAATGGCTTCATCCTGTCCGATCACTCGTTGATGCAGTTCTTCTTCCAGGTGCAAAAGTTTCTCCTTTTCGCTTTGTAGCATTTTGCTCACAGGGATACCTGTCCAACGGGAAACCACATCTGCTATATCCTCCGAATCTACCTCTTCTTTGATCATGGCACTGTCTCCCTGTAGAGTATATAGCTTTTCCTGAGTATCGTCGATCTCTTTCTGAAGTTCCTGCAATTTGCCATAACGGATCTCTGCGACTCTGCCATAATCTCCTTCACGTTCTGCCTTGTCGGCTTCAAACTTGAGGTTCTCAATTTCCACCTTATTCTGTTGAATGATATCTACCAGGTTTTTCTCATTCTGCCATTTGGCTTTGTGCGAGTTTTCCTGTTCTTTAAGTTCTGCCAGTTCTTTGTTGAGGATTTCCAGTTTGGCATTGTCTTTTTCTCTTTTAATAGCTTCCCGTTCGATCTCCAATTGCTTGATCTTACGGCTGATTTCATCCAGTGCTTCAGGTACGGAATCTACCTCCATACGCAGTTTTGCCGCTGCTTCGTCCATCAGGTCAATGGCCTTGTCGGGCAGGAAGCGTTCTGTGATATAGCGATTGCTCAATTCGACTGCTGCAATGATAGCATCGTCTTTGATCCGTACATGGTGGTGGTTTTCGTAACGTTCTTTCAGACCACGCAAGATGGAGATTGTGCTCAGAATGTCGGGTTCGTTGACAGGTACGATCTGGAAGCGTCGTTCGAGTGCCTTGTCTTTCTCAAAGTATTTCTGATATTCGTCCAGGGTAGTAGCACCGATTGAGCGCAGTTCACCCCGGGCAAGGGCCGGCTTTAGAATATTGGCAGCGTCCATAGCACCTTCTCCTTTACCAGCGCCTACCAGCGTATGGATCTCATCAATAAACAGGATAATATTTCCATCTGACTTGATTACCTCGTTGATCACCGCTTTGAGGCGTTCTTCAAATTCTCCTTTGTATTTGGCACCTGCTACCAAAGCTCCCAGATCCAGAGAGTATACCTGCTTGTTCTTCAGGTTTTCCGGTACGTCTCCACGCAGTATACGGTGAGCAAGTCCTTCTACAATAGCAGTTTTCCCTGTGCCAGGCTCTCCAATCAGAATGGGATTATTTTTTGTACGACGGCTCAGAATCTGCAGGACACGACGTATCTCATCGTCGCGGCCGATCACCGGATCAAGTTTACCGCTGCGTGCTGCTTCATTCAGGTTGATTGCATATTTCTCCAGCGACTGATAAGTATCCTCACTCGACTGAGAGGTCACTTTTTCACCTTTACGCAGTTCATTGATAGCAGCACGCAGTTCTTTTTCCGACATACCGGCATCTTTTAGTATCGTAGATACAGTACTGCGTACGGTGAGCAATGCCAGTAACAGATGTTCCAGAGAAACGAATTCATCCCCCATTTCTTTGGAATAATGGGTAGCTTTCTGCAATACTTCATTTGTTTCCCGTCCGAGATAAGGTTCTCCCCCCGACACTTTAGGCAGGGAGTCGATCTGGCTGTCCAGCACCTGAGATACCTGTTGAATGTTCACTCCCAGTTTTTGGAAAAGGAAATTCACCACGTTCTCACCCACTTTCATGACACCATGTAGAAGATGTGAAGTTTCTATGGCCTGCTGTCCGCGACTTTGGGCAAAATTGATGGCTTCCTGTACAGCCTCTTGTGATTTAATTGTAAAGTTATTGAAGTTCATAATCGTTTTTTTCTTTGAATGAGTACATTATAACATCTGATAAATCACAAAAGATTTGCCAGGGTATTAAAAATGACAAAAAAACAGTAGATAGAAGAGAAGTGAGACAATTAGACAGTTTGGTGACTGTATTCGTATTTATATTCGGTGCGTTTTTGTGGCATAAATCAGTTCTACCTTTGGATAGACGTAACAGGTAAATTGTGGAAACGTGATAAAGTCGCAGATAAATGTTGTATCTTTACAGCCTCAATCCTAATGAATGTATGCATACACAAATAGAATTTCCGGAGAATGTCTTTCTGATAGACGCTGCTTATCTGAATTTTGTGATTTCCGATCTTAAAAATCACTTCGAGAACACTTTGGGACGATCGCTCGGGCAAATAGACATACCGGAGCTGATGATATTATTTGCCCTGGATGCCGGATTTCAGAAGAAGGAGGGACAGGAAGCTCTGGTGATCTGGATTTATGATCAGGAGAATGAAAAGCTGGCAGGATGTATACCTTCCGATTTACGGAAAGAGTTGAACGGTGTATGTTTTTCTGACCAGATGGGTGAGTTTGAATTTGCCAGTATGTCTCCGGAGGGAATGACGAGTCGGGAAGAACTCTATGAAGATATGTTGCGTATCCTATTGGAAACACAAAGTGTTAGACGATTGGTACTAATAGGGTTTGAAGAGATATACAAAACAGAGATATTTTCTGATACAGTACGAAATTCCGGAAAGGTAATTGTCAATTTTGTAATGGACCAAAGAAGTGAGCTGGCAAATGTCTGTTCGGAAACCATAGCTTATCCGTTGATGCAGGCACTTGGTATCCGGGGGGAGGAACTGTAGACAGGATCAGATCTTTATAATACAAAAGCCGGAATTTAATCCGGCTTTTGTATTTGATATTATAATTCGTAAGAGATAGATCTGGAGAGTATTTCGTCTTTGACGGAGGAGATTACTTTTTCTATTTCTTTTTTGATGCTTTCCACGTCGATCTCCATATTCAGATTTCTGAGTGACTCCAATTCTTTCAGGGCACCAAGTCCCTTAAGGGATTCCAGTTGTTTGAGATCTTTCAGAGATTCAAAGTTAAAATCAAACTGCATATCTTTCAGACCTTCCAGGCTTTTCAGTCCTTCTTCCAGGCCTGCCAGATTAATATCTTTGAGATTCCTGTAATTTTCCCAATTATCCGGTGAGTCTATAGTAGTCATCTGTCGCCTGGTAATATTTTGTATATCTTCCAACGTCAGATCACCAACAAGTTGAGTAAAGTTAAATTTGGCAGCTCCGTCGGAGATCATGACCAATTCCTGTATTTTCTCACCTTTCTTTTTGACGTAGAAAGCCGAGCGTGAAGTTACTCCTTCTCGCTTCATCAATAGTTCGTATTTACCT
>DALZBD010000419.1:0-3916 GCA_031977515.1 Bacteroides sp.
TATTACAGGACTCCAAAGGATATTTATGGTTTGGTACCAGAAACGGACTGAACAAGTATGACGGAACCGAATTTACTGTCTATAAACACGATTATGCCGATAGCCTGAGTCTGAGTGACAATCACATAACGGCTTTGCTGGAAGATAAGCACGGTAATCTCTGGGTAGGCACGAGCAACGGCTTGAACAGGCTGGAACTTAAGAGCAACCGCAACACGTGTTTCCTGAAAGATAAATGTCCCTTATTCAGTCATGGAATACGCTCGTTACTGATAGATTCGAAAGACCGGTTGTGGGTAGGCACCTCCAAAGGTCTGTGTCTGTATAGAGAAGAGGAAAATGACTTTCAGATTGTCGATCTGGGCGGAAAGATCGGGAATGAATTTATCTCCGTACTATACGAAACAGAAGATCACAAACTCCTGATCGGAACCGCTACCAAAGGTTTTTTTGTTTGCAATCTGGACCTGGAGATCCTTACACACTATTCCACCAATATCATAGATCCCTCTTCAGACAATAATGTGGCCACGATATACGAAGACTCCCGGCATCAGATGTGGATCGGATATACCTACAGCGGGTTGGCCCGGATAGATCTGGATACGGGTCAGGTGGTTGCATTCACGAAAGACAACAGTCAATTCTCAACAAATAATATACGTTGCCTGGCAGAGCAGAATGGAGCATTGTTTGTCGGGACATTCGATGGATTGTATGCTGTGGATATTCTGACCGGAGAGACCATCAGGCACTCCAACGCCCATATAGAGCAAGGCAATCTGTCGCATTTCTCCATCTATTCACTCTGTATAGATCAGGCAGGCACGATCTGGGTGGGAAGCTATTCCGGTGGTGTAAACTACCTGAGCAGATACAACAATCGTTTCAGGTTTCAGGAGCCAACCAATGTATTCAATCAGCTGCTTGGTATTTTCGGAGCAATGGCCTGCAAAGACAATTGTCTGTATATATCGACCGAGGGAAGCGGTCTGCTCGATTACAATCTGAAGAATGGACGGTTTCAGCACTACCTGATGGAAAAGTCGGAAAGGCAAATATTCAGCCAGAACATAGTCAAAACAGTGATGCTGGAAGGAGATATTTTGTGGTGCGGTACCAATAAAGGGCTGATCTATCAGTTTCATACCCGAACCAAGAAATTTTCTCTTTATACAATATTGCCCGATTATGCTTCCATCTATTCCATTTACCGGGCAAGCGATCATTCTCTCTGGGTAGGAACATCCAGACCAGATAACGGGCTCTTTAAAATAGCGCCGGATCGGAGCGTACAAAGCGAGTTTGAGTGGGAGGGTAGCGACGAAAAACTTAGAATACCCAGCGTCCGCTGTATCATGGAACTCAGAAAAGGGCTTTTCCTGATCGGAAGTCGCAACGACGGTTTGTATAAATACGATGAAATTACAAAAGCTCTGGAAAGATACAATATCGACGGGAGTGGGAGCCATAAGCTGCTGAGCAACTACATAACTACGATCATGAAAGATTCCAAAAGCAGGATCTGGATCGGTACATTCGGAGGCGGAGTGGTTCTTTTCGATGAAGAGGCTGGAGTGATGAAAAATATAACCGCTTCCGGAGGACTGATCAGTGATGATGTCTGTGCTATAGTAGAAGACAAAGCAGGGTGGCTATGGATAAGCACAAACAGTGGCATCTCCGGATATGACCCGGAGACGGAGGAATTTCATAACTATGATAAGTTTAGCGGGATTGGGATTCAGGAGTTCAGCCCTCACAGTGGTGTCCTGTTGCCTGACGGCAACATCGCTTTTAGTGGCAACAATGGCTTTGTCACATTCAATCCCAATGAATTGCACCCCAATACGTATGTGCCGCCGGTAACACTCACAAAGTTGTTTGTCAACAACACAGAGATAAAACCCTCAGAAGACGGTATCCTGAAGTATGTGCTGGATGAAACCGAAAAAATAAATCTCACCTATAGCCAGAATAATATTTCTATTGGGTATTGCGCCCTGAATTATATATTCCCCGATCA
Source organism: Bacteroides sp. (assembly GCA_031977515.1). Classification (GTDB taxonomy): domain Bacteria; phylum Bacteroidota; class Bacteroidia; order Bacteroidales; family Bacteroidaceae; genus Bacteroides. The sequence continues at coordinate 2,027 of DALZBD010000419.1, forward strand.
GAATCAGTATAAATACAGGCTCATCGGTCACGATAAAGAGTGGAATGAGGTAGGAAATCGAAAGGAAGCCTATTATACCAACCTCAATCCCGGAACATATACTTTCGAAGTGAAAGGCTCCAACAACGATGGCATTTGGAACATGACTCCTAAAAAGCTGTTGATAACAATCGATCCTCCCCTCTGGAAAACCTGGTATGCGTACCTGTTCTATACACTTTGCGCCCTGTCTGTGTTCGGATTGATCATTTATTACATCAGTTCCAAACAGCGCCTGGAGCAGGAACTGAAATACAAACAATTGGAGAAACAGAAGCTGGAGGAGTTTCACCAGACCAAGATCCGTTTGTTTACAAACTTCTCCCACGAACTGCGTACCCCGCTGACCCTTATCATAGCACCTTTGCAGGAACTGTTGAGGATCAACGATTTTACGGCAAGCGTTAAAAATAAACTCACCTTGATAGCAAGCAATTCTCAAAGGCTTTTGTTGCTGGTCAATCAATTGATGGACCTGAGAAAAAATGAAGCGGGCAAAATACTTCTTAAAATAGCGAAAGATGATATCTATTCTTTTGTAGAAGAGATCTACTGCGCGTTCAACCAGATAGCCCTCACAAAGAACATCCGTTTTGAGTTTAAGAAGGAAGGCAACTATCAGGAGGCCTGGTTTGATAAGTCGTTGTTTGAAAAAGTGGTTTTTAATCTTCTTTCCAATGCTTTTAAGTATACGGAAGTAAACGGACTGATCGTGCTCTCTGTTCGTCCGGTATCTGTTGAGGAGCTCGATCCCGGGCACCGTAAGGAGTTGGAGCATCTGCCGGCAGACACCTGTTTCATTCATCTTTCGGTTTCAGATAACGGAAAAGGGATTCCACCCGCTGAGATAAAAAATATATTCTCTCCCTTTTATAGAATAGAAAAAGATAACGACAACAGCGTGGGTACAGGTATAGGATTGAGTTTGACCCATTCGATCGTTAAGACCCATCAGGGTGTGATATGGGTAGATGCCAATCAGCCCCGTGGAACGATATTTCATATCGTCATTCCGGTGAGCCGGTCTATATATAGCAAGGATCAGATCATGGAAGAGTGGCAGACGCCGGAAGTAAGCGGAGCCTTGCCGCCAGCGATCCCACAGGAACAGATAGAGGTAGAAAAAAGGCATACAATCTTATTGGCAGAAGATAACAATGATGTACGCGCCTACGTAAAAGAGTGTCTCGAACCTTATTTCTTCATTCTTGAAGCAGACAATGGCATCACAGCTTTCGATATAGCTTTAGACAAATATCCTGACCTGATCATAAGTGATATCATGATGCCCGGTATGGATGGCATAGAACTGTGTACCAAAATCAAAAAGGATATGTATATAGGCCATATCCCGGTAATACTGCTGACCGCCAAATCCATGGTCATGCATATAAAGGAGGGATTCTCTGTAGGAGCAGACGATTATATCGTTAAGCCCTTCCATATAGATCTGTTGAAATACCGTATATACAATCTGCTCGACTCCCGTGACCGGCTGAAACGGATATACGGTAAAAAGATCTCCCCCGACTCTTTGGGCATTGAAATCGTTTCCGGCGATGACCGGTTTTCGCAGAAATTCTTTAAAGTCATTGAGGAAAATATAGCCAACCCTGAACTTTCGATAGACTTTCTGAGCAAAGAAATAGGGATCAGTCGTGCCAATATGTATCGCAAGCTGAAGGCGATTACCGAGCTGTCACCTACCGAATTGATACGCAACAAACGGCTTGAGATCGCTGCGAAACTACTCGCTGAGTCTGACATGAGCATATCTGAGATATCAACCTGTGTGGGCTTCAACAGCCATGCCTATTTTACCAATTGTTTTAAATTGGTTTATGGATATTC
>DALZBD010000420.1:0-3895 GCA_031977515.1 Bacteroides sp.
ATAAAAAGCAGTGTGGCCTGGATATTCCTCCAGCATGGTCTTGTTTTCAACCACAGGTACTTCCCGAAACAAATCTATATCTATAGATATTGTCTGCATACCCTTATCAATGACAAAGTCCGCTGACATGTAACGGTCATCGATCGTTATAAACACTCCTTGTGATTCCGGAATGTTTCCGGACATGGAAAATTTCCCATCTTTAATTTCTGCTGTTATTACATCTGTCCCGTCCGGTAGATAATCTGAATAAAAGTGGAGATTTATTTGTCCTGAATCGACATTGACGGTACCCTCTATCTGGAATTTGGAATTCTGTTCCTTTATCCCGCAAGAGTGGATCAGACCACAAAACAGGAGGGAAAATAATAGACTACTTTTCTGCATTTTTTGAACTATTAAAGTTTTTAATTATATCGAAAGCCTGATAAAAGCAAAAGTATAATGCCCTCACTTCTATATGGTTTATTTACTTTTATGAAAACCATTAACATACCGATTTCAGGTTGTGTACACAGGATGTCTTTATGAGTCAGGGTATTATTTATTTATTCTTCTCTTCTGTACCAAATTCTACAACACTTGTTGACTTTTTTATCACTGAATATGACATATAGTGTGGCGGATGTCCCTTACTCTCACTTACAAAGTTAAAAAAAGAGATTAAAAAAGCAAGCATTGCTACCGATCACGAGTATTATTCCACATATCTCCCGAGGTGTTTGTCTATTGCCCAAACGTTGCAGCCTATGATATAAATACCTCCAAAGATCAGGAGTGTCCCCGGAAATTTTCTCTATCTTTGTGCCCGAAGTCTTAGGGCTTGTTTACATGTGGCTCGTTTCTGAATCCGTTCTTGCATTTTTTAGACGCAACGTATGCGTCTCTACAAGTGGGTGTTTTCTTTTGAAGGTGATCTTGTATACTATTGAAACGGCTACATTGCAAGAACATTGTTTGTGCTTTATTTTGAAGGTGATATACTTGTAGAGACGCAATACTTTGCGTCTAAAAAAGAGGAAAATAGGGCAAAAAAAGATATAATAAATAGCAAGAAGCACCTTGATAAATAATTTATAGAATATAGGATGCGCCTTGGCAAAGAAATCAAACAAGTTTGTTTCTCTGCGCTCAGCTTTCACTATATTTGTAGAAAATTTAAACAGACTATTAACCCCTTTAAGTTTGAATGTGATGTAATTGTTTAGTGAACATAGGAGAATGATTCTCCATTTACGATCTCTGCGGATGTAAATCCGCAGAGGAAGTGTTATTTGTATTTTTTATTCACTGAAACAAGTATTGTATGTTATCACAAAAATATGGACGGACGTATCATTATCCGTTCTCTCCCGGTACAACCAACGACGACCGGATCAATCCTGCTTATTGGAGCGATTTTCAACAATTCGACACTTTATTGCATACCGAAAAACTGGATGGCGAAAATAACTGTTTGAGCCGTGCCGGAGTTTTTGCCCGTTCGCATGCGGCGCCTACAACCTCTCCCTGGACAAGCCAGTTGCGCGAACGATGGAGGCTATTGAAAAATGACCTGGGCAATGTAGAGTTGTTTGGCGAAAATCTGTATGCTGTCCATTCGATTGAGTATAGTCGGTTGGAATCTTATTTCTACATTTTTGCTGTTCGTTGTGAAGACATGTGGCTCTCGTGGGAAGAAGTTCAGTTTTATGCCGCGTTGTTCGACTTTCCGACTGTCCCGGAGTTGGGTATCTGGAAGGTCAATAGCCTATCCGAAGAGACAAACCGGGAAGAAATTATACAGTTGTCATCCGAACCCTCTGTGTTTGGTTCGGTGGATGTACAGACCGGATTGACTTGCAGCCGGGAAGGCATCGTCACCCGTAACACAGAAGAATACAGCGTAGACAATTTTGCCCGGAATGTATTTAAGTATGTAAGGAAGGGGCATGTGAAGACCGATCAGCACTGGACCCGGAATTGGAAAAGAGCCCGTTTGATATGGGAGAATATTTAAACGCTTACAGGATGAAAGACAAGATCTGGAAAATAGCAGAAGACAAGAAATGGGACACACTGATGAAGCGTTTCGATTGGGTAGCTGATATGGCGCATGTGCCTCAACATATACTACATCATGCGGAAGGAGATGTGGGTGTTCATACACAAATGGTGTTGAACGAATTGCAACAATCGCAGGCTTTCCGGGCATTAGACCTGCAAACGCAAGAGATCCTGTGGGCGGCTGCTTTGTTGCATGATGTAGAGAAACGATCTTCCTCACAGGATGAGGGAAATGGGATAATCACGGCACATGGTCATGCCCGTAAAGGGGAGTTTACAGCCCGTTCTGTTCTTTATAAAGACATTCCCACTCCCTTCCGGATCCGGGAGCAGGTAGCTTCCCTGGTGCGTTATCACGGGTTGCCGGTCTGGGCGTTGGAACGACCCCATCCGTTGCGAAAAGTAGCGGAAGCTTCTCTGGCTGTAAGTACGGCGTGGCTCAGACTCCTTGCCGGGGCAGACGCGCGTGGGCGTATCTGTGGGGATAAGGATCGTCTGTTGGACAATCTGGAATTGTTTGAATGGTTTTGCAAGGAACAGGATTGCTGGGATAAGCCGAAAGCCTTTGCTACCGATTCGGCACGGTTTCATTATTTCCATACTGAAAATAGTTATGTGGATTATGTTCCTTTCGATACCTTTACATGTGAAGTCATCCTGTTGTCAGGTTTGCCAGGTATGGGAAAGGATCATTATATCCGGTCTTTGCCTGCCGAATTGCCGGTGGTAAGTCCCGACGCACTTCGCCGGAAGCATAAAGTATCGCCAACCGATAAATCGGGCAATGGCCGGATCATCCAACTGGCGAAGGAGGAGGCTCGGCAACGGTTGCGTAAAAAGGAGGATTTTATCTGGAATGCTACGGATATTACCTCGTTGATGCGTTCGCAACTGGTAGACCTATTTACTGCTTACAACGCCCGGGTGAAAATTGTGTATATTGAAAAACCATACGCCACCTGGCGCAGGCAGAATCTGGATAGGGAGTATCCTGTACCGGAAGTAGTTCTTGACAGGATGCTGGGCATACTGGAAGTCCCGCGGCTCACCGAAGCGCATGCTGTTGAGTATATGGTGACGGATGGGTATTAAATTAAAATTGATTCTTCAATACTGCTCGGCACTTCGGACAACTACAAAAGAAAAAGTCTCACAGTATCCATACACTGTGAGACTTTGTTCATTTTCTATCGGCTTTTGTCAAGCCTTTCCGTGATCCAGCTGGGGCTCGAACCCAGGACCCCAACATTAAAAGTGTTGTGCTCTACCAGCTGAGCTACTGAATCAATCCTTTATTGCTGTTAAGCGGGTGCAAAGATAGGGACATTTATTTTATTTGCAAGCATTCTATGGCTTTTTTGTTATCTTTGCACAAAGAAAAATGATAATATTCCAAAAGAAAACATTTACACCTTATTAATAATATGGCAGACGATAAAAAGATTATTTTTTCGATGGTGGGCGTGAGTAAGGCCTTCCAGCAAAACAAAAATGTGTTGAAAGACATTTACCTGTCTTTTTTCTACGGGGCAAAGATCGGGATCATCGGTCTCAACGGGTCGGGTAAGTCTACCTTGCTCAAGATCATCGCCGGACTGGAAAAATCGTATCAGGGAGAGGTGGTATTTTCACCGGGCTATTCCGTGGGCTATCTGGCTCAGGAACCTTATCTGGATGACAGCAAGACGGTGAAAGAGATCGTGATGGAAGGGGTGCAGCCCATTGTGGATGCTCTGGCCGAATACGAGCAGATCAATGAAAAATTCGGTCTTCCGGAATATTATGAAGATCCGGAGAAGATGGACAAGCTGTTTGCCCGCCAGGCGGAGTTGCAAGACATTATCGATGC
>DALZBD010000421.1:0-3892 GCA_031977515.1 Bacteroides sp.
AACAATGAAAACGAACCGGTGATCCAGGACTACACCGTGACCCTTGCTTCCGAAGGCTGGGACGAAGAAGAGATCAGCCCGGAAGCCCCGATGAAGATACCCGATGGCTACACCTATGTGAGCCCCGAAGAAGATCTGGAGAAAATATGCAAAGCGCTGATGGCCGATGCAGAAGTGACAGAGGTCAGACTCTTCCTGAAAGCCGGAGGGTCGTATAAACTGGGACGACAAACAGATCTTCCCAAGAGTCTCTATCTCAGGGGCGAAAAACCATTGACCGGTCAGGAATTGGCGTATATGGAGATGGGCAACATGAGTATCTCTACCGGCGACGAAATCATCGACGCCATTCGCATGGAGAACATACATATCAAAGTCACGGATTCCGACTTCCTGAAATTCAAGAACCAGTATTTCCACGTCAGGGAGATTGCACTGGTCAACTGTGAAATGCACGATCTCGGACGTACCATGTGGTATCAGGAAGTAAATGCCCCACTGGCACAGGTGGTAGACAATTTTATCATCGACAATTGCCGCTTCTTTGGTCTGAATCACGGAGGCAGTGGTTTCATCGGCCTGTCTACCAAGCAGGATGCACCCATCTATAACATCGAATTCCGCAACTCCACCTTCCATGCAAACGATCTGACGAAAGCACTGATCACCGGATTGGGTGCCATGACGGGCGACCTGAGTATCACGATCGAAAACTGTACGTTCCTCGGTATGGGACCTGGCGGTATGACCTTCTTCGACCTGGCTCCCAACAACACAAGCAGTTTTGCGCTGACCGTCAGAAACAACCTCTTCAGCGGTGTATCCGAAGCCGGCAGTGGCAAGTGGCTCAACCTGAAAAATGTGACCAGCCGCACCATTACAGCCAACTACCATACACAGGGCTTTGTCTTGAACCAGTGGGGAGTAGAGGCCGGTGAAGTACCTGCGGAGACAGACGCTATGGAAGCACTCTTTACCGATGTGGAAGGCAGAGACCTTACCATCAAGGATAAGAATTCAGCGGTATATACCCACAGGATCGGTGACCCTCACTGGATCCGGTGATCACAGAAACACAACAAATAAAGTATAGAATATGAGAACATTTCTATGTATATTACTGGCAGTCGTATGCTGTGCCTGTAGTTCGGACGACGAGCAGGAACTGGGAGCTGCCGACAAACTGGAAGTCTCTAAAAATGAGATAAAGCTCGCCAATGGTGAGGGCTCTTTTACCATCGGCATCACCGCTACCGGCGACTGGACGGCTGAGACCACAGGAGATAGCAATTGGATCACCCTGGCTAAAACTGCGGGCAAGGGTGACGGCGACCTGCGACTGTTCTTTACAGAAAACACCGACGGTGGCACGCGTAGCGGAACGATCAAAGTCACCATGTCCGTACGCAATTCAACCCTCGAAGAGGAAATTACGGTAGAGCAATTGGGCTCCGACCCGGATATCCTACTCGATTATCCGAAAGAGGTGGTACCGTTTACAGGAACTACACTGATGTGTCAGGTAGTCTCCAATGTAGACTGGGAGATTGTGATCGATGATACGCACAACTGGATCGAAGTAGCAGATGCCGCACCCGTGAGCCGGAGTTTCACTACAGACGATGTGGCGTTTCGCATCACTCCCAATACCGGTGCCCAGCGGAAAGGCGAAGCCGTGATAAGAGCAACCGGTGGCTATGTATTGAGCAGGACCGTGGAAGTGAATCAGGAAGAAATAAAAAATACAATGGCTGTGGAGCAGGATGAATACATCATCCCTTACAGATGCCAGGCACTCACCATTCCTATTGTACAGGAACACCCCATCGCATACGACATCGTATCTACAGAGTCCTGGATCACACTCGACAGAGAAGCCTCGTCCGACGATGCCGTGGTATTGAGAATGGAGGATAATACCAACTTCCTGCCTCGTACCGCCACGGTGACGATACGTAACAGCGTGGTACAGCATACGGTGGATATCTTCCAGTATGGCAAGCCCGATACCCGTATCGGTGACGATCCGTCGGCGGGACAGCTTCTGGCTTTTCCCGGTGCGGAAGGGGGCGGACGTTTCACCACAGGAGGACGTGGCGGAGAGATCTACCGGGTGACCAACCTGCTCGACTATGCCGGCAACGAAGCACCCATAGAGGGAAGTCTGCGCTACGGCATAGAAAAATCGGACCAGCCCCGGACCATTATCTTCGACGTATCCGGTATCATTGAACTGAAGAGAGGATTGTTTCTCGTAGACAAACCCAATGTAAGTATCATCGGACAGACAGCTCCCGGCGACGGTATCACGCTGAAAAACTACAACTTCTCTTTCAACCTCTCCAGAGACAGCAAAGAGATGAACGCCATCATCCGTTTCCTGCGTTGCCGTCCCGGTGACAAATACGAAGACTATCAGGAAGACGGTATCGGCGGGCGGTATTTCACCAACGCCATCGTAGACCATGTGACTGCCAGTTGGGGAGTAGACGAAACATTCTCTTTCTACGGCGTGCAAAACTTCACGGCACAATGGTGTATGGCCAACGAGAGTCTCAACTTCTCCAGCCACGACAAGGGTGCGCACGGATATGCCGCTATGTTCAGTGGCGACAATGCCTCTTTCCATCACCTGTTGCTGGCCCACCACGGCAGCCGTTGCCCGCGTATCTCCGATATGCCTGAGCCCGGAACCGAGGGAGCAGGCGACCACATCGGCTACTTCGATGTACGCAACAATGTCTACTACAACTGGAGCGAAGCCGGATTCGGATGCTACGGAGGTAAATACGGAACATTCAATATCGTGAACTGCTACTACAAAGCGGGGCCTGCCACCGGTACCGGAAGCATGGCATGGAGGGTACTTTCGAGCGACCCCACCGCCCGGGCCTATATCGAAGGCAACTACGTGACAGCCAGTGCGGAAGTTTCTGCCGATAACTGGACCAACGGAATCTGGAGCCAGTTCTGGCGCGATCTCAATCCTACGGAAGAAGAGATGCGTGCCATGAAGATGTCCTCTCCGCAGCCTTTCAGCAAGGTGACTACTCACAGTGCCGATCTGGCCTACGAACAAGTACTGGAGTATGCAGGAGCTTCTCTGCGCAGAGACATCATCGACCAGCGCATTGTGAACGAGGTCCGCACAAAGACCAGTACCTATACCGGCTCCATAGACACCAATCCCCGGCCGGGAATTATCGACTCGGTCCGTGATACGGAAGGCTATCCGGAGGTAAAATCCCTGAAGCCCTGGGTAGATACCGATGGCGATGGTATTCCCGATATCTGGGAGATCGCTTACGGACTGGACCCCAACGACCCGACCGATGCGGCACAGATCAGTACAGACGTAGATCCCAACGGACGCTATTGCAATCTCGAAGTCTACTTCCACAACCTGGTTCAGCACATCGTTTATTACCAGAATCAGGGAGGACAGACCCTGGAGAAATGGTAACCGGATACATTTATTTTATAAAACATCAACGTAATGAATAAACTAATCATAAGCATATTCACCTTTTTACTGGTAGCGGTCGGTGCAGTGGCACAGACCGTGACCGGTACGGTGACAGACAGCTACGGACCGGTACTGGGAGCTACAGTGACGGTAAAAGGCACAACGACAGGTACTACGACCGATATGGATGGTAACTTTAAACTGTCGGGTGTGGCAGATGTAAACAAAGCGGTACTGGTGATTCGCTTTGTGGGAATGGCCGAAGTGGAAGAGCCCCTGAAAGGACGTACTTCGGGCATTCATATCCAGATGGTGGAAACCATCGGGCAGTTAGATGATGTAGTGGTGATCGGATACGGTACGCAGAAAAGGGGAAACCTGACCGGGTCGGTGGCCAGTGTATCGGGCAAGATCCTTGAAAAGGTG
>DALZBD010000422.1:0-3882 GCA_031977515.1 Bacteroides sp.
ACAGGGGCCATTATAGCCATCACTGATATCACTGTTTTTCAGATACTCAAACGTGTTGTAATGGTGAATGGCTCTTTGTACTTTATCATAGCTTTTCAGGCGGATATTGTCAGATGGTAATGCCCAGATCAGTTCACCGGATGTACTGTTATTAAATCCGAATGCTTCCGTCCATTCATCTTCCAGTATATACTCTCCGTATTTTCCGGCGATGATGTCCCGACAAAGATCAGCAGCTTCTTCATACATCTCTTTGCCAATATAGGCATGTGCATTGAAATACAAACGTGCTTTTAAGGCTGCACCGGTTGCCTGAGTAAGATTGCCATTTCCCCTCTCTTTCAGCGTTGTTTTTACTGGCAGATCCGGAATAGCCAGATCGAGTAATTCTTCGATAAAGTCAAACGTCTCTTTATCGGTAGAACGTCCTACAATCGGAGTATTTACAGCGGAATATAAAGGCATTCCTCCGAAGAAACTCAATCCTTCCAAATAATAAAATGCAGCCAGGGCACGTAACTGACTGAGCATAGATTCCCTGGTTCCTTCAGGAAAGCCAAAAGCGTCAAAGTCTACATGTTCGTCCAGATCTTCCAAGGCATCCCAGGCATGTGCTACTCCCATAGTAATGGCACTCCAGAGTACATCTACATTTTTGGTAGTAGTGCTGAAATTGTGTTTGTGTATGTTTTCATAATCAATATCGGACCAGTCTTCTCCACGTTTGGGCATGCACATTTCGTCCGTTCCCATTTCGCTCAATTCGAACCGGAATCTCTCTTCACCCATATAGTATTTCCAATGCGTAAAGGGACGGTAGAAGCGCTGCCAGACATTTTGCTGCGATTCAAAAAATGTAGAAGGTACCGTCTCCGTGTAATAAACAGGTTGTATACTACATCCAGCTATTGTAACCAGTGCTACAATACCGAACAGAAATGCTGATAATTTATATGGTTTCATATTGTATCCGAATTAGAAGGTTAATTGAACTCCAAAAGTATATGTACGTGCCTGAGGGTAAAGTTTATTGAAATATTCGATACCTCCTTCCAGGCCGGTAATGTTTTGTTCCGGGTCTACACCACTGTATTTAGAGAATTTTGCAACGTTGTTGATCGTCATATACAGGCGTGCCGATTCAATAAATTTATTGTAAGGTTTTAAATTGTGGGTATATCCCAGATTGATGTTCTGTATCTTAAAAAATGAACCATCTTCCAGGAAGAAATCCAGAATCTCTCTGCTACTGTATATATGTCCGTACTTGCTGCTGGTATTACTGAGCATATTTAAACCCGGATCAGCTGTGTTGGGTAATCCCATGTACATATTCAGCGTGTTGTATACATCAAACTTCAACCAGCTTATGCAAGTCGCACCCAAATCCCAGTTTTTGTATCTTAGGTTTTGTGTCCATCCAATGATGAGTTTAGGGTTGTAATTCCCTACATGGTGTCTGTCCAGATCTTTATTTGCATTTGCAATGGGTATTATATCACCGTCAGCATTGTAAACAAGAAATTTGCCTTCTTCATCTAATCCTGCATATTTGAAGAGGAAGAAACTTCCGATCTCACGTCCTTCTTCCAGGCGAATGGGTGCTCCGTAACTTCCCGGCGCTACAAAGCCGCCCTTGTTTATATAGGACTGGTTCCCATTCAGGTAAGTCAGTTTATTGCTGTTGTGAGACATATTTATATGTGTGCTGTACTGCCAGTTCTTATTTCGTATAATGTCACCACCGATCTCAAACTCCCAACCTCTGTTTTCCATATTTCCTATGTTTTTGTGCATAGTTGTACGAGTATAAGGTGGGTTGGATACATTGACACTATAGATCATATCGTTTACTTTGCGACGATATATATCCAGTTTTCCGTAAAGACGATTGTTTAAGAAAGAGTAATCAATACCAAAGTTCCACTCTGTTTTTTCTTCCCATTTCAGGTCCGGATTTATATTCTGGGTTTTTCCATACGTGTAAGCCCACTCTCCACTGGGCATGATCCAGTATTTATCCGAACCATACATGGTAGCTGCATATTTTGCATCAAAGCCGTTGTTACCGGTTACTCCATATGCCAGACGTAATTTTAATTCACTGACCCAGTCAAGACCCTTCATGAAGTTCTCTTCAGAAATACGCCATCCTCCGGAAAGTGCCCAGAAGTTACCCCACTGGTTGTTCTTTGCAAATTTAGAAGAACCTTCCCGGCGTATAGTAGCGGTAGCCATGTACCGGTCTTTGTAGGAGTAGTTGAGGCGCCCGAAATAGGCCATCAAGCGTTCGGTAATTTCTTTTTTGGAATTCATTTCTGCTTTTCCATCTGCCAGGTATAATCCTTTACCTATGTCCCAGAACTGAACCAGATCGCTTGTGAAATCACGATTTTTCATACTGAAACTTTCTCCGTTCTTTTCGAAAAAACTGTAGCCGGCTACTGCATGGATATAATGATCGCCAATTGATCTGACATACGTGAAATATCCTTCTGTATTCAGATTTTCTGTTTTGCTGAATTCCAGTCCGGCAGTTCCGGTACGTCCGTTAGTTACTTCTTCGTAGTGATGTTTGGAGCGGTAGGTATGTCTTTCCCATTGACGAAGTTCATAAGCAATCGTTTGTTGATAGGACAAACCGGGAACCGGAAGTATATTCAATTTCATGGATACATCCGGACGGAACCATTTATCCAGCCCTTCGTCTGTATACAGAGCAGCATCTGCAATTGTATTTTGTTCAACTGCTGTTCCCGTCCAGATATTATAACCGCTTTCGCTTTCCGGGTCGTAAGGTGAACGTGTCGGATTGTTGCGGAATGTGGCAGCCATACTGACAGTGCTTTGGTTGCGCAGTGCCTGGCGATAGTCTGCACGTGTATCAATCTCCAACCATCCTTCGAGCAATTTGAATTTTGCGTTGATACGTCCGGCGTAGTCGGTACGGTCTTCAAATTTCAGGATACCTTTGTTGGTCTGATACATGAAAGATGCATATAATTGAGCATTTTTTGTTCCGGTCTGTAGGCTGATTGTATGTTTTTGTGAGGTTGTATTATCTGCCAGGGCTTCGTCCCACCAGTCTGTTTTACTTCCAAAATCTTCACCCAGTCCATTTTCCAGGAATTCTTCGGCACTCATCATGTTGGGTTTGCCGAAACTTTGTTTCACAGATACTTCCCCCGTATAGGACATTTTGACTTTTCCATCATCCACTTTTCCACTTTTGGTCGTGATCAGGATGACGCCGGCAGCTGCCCGTGTTCCGTAGATGGCACCTGCAGATGCATCTTTCAATACATCAATCGAGAGAATATCTTCCTGTACCAGCGAACGCAGGTCGCCTCCTGGCATACCATCAATTACAATCAGAGGAGTCTGACTGGAATTGATAGACGCCGGACCACGTAATTGCAAGGTATTTCCGGAATTGGGGCTGTCTGTTCCCGAGATTACCAATCCGCTGACTTTTCCAAGAAGTGCAGTAGCTACCGTAGCACCCCCTACACCCACAGGTAATTTATCTGCACTGAGAGAGGAGATAGAACTGGTTACCTGTTTTTTCTCCAGGGACCCGTACCCTACGACCACGACCTCTGATAAAGTGTGCGTATCGTCTGCCATTACTATGCGGAGATTCTTTGTGGCACTTGTAACTTTGATCTCCTGAGTGACGAAACCAATGTAGGTGATTACTAATGTACTGTTTTCAGCAGCTTCTACAGAAAAGTTTCCATCTATATCGGAATAAGCTCCTGTACCTGTTCCTTTTACTGCAACGGTGACCCCTACCAAAGGATCATCCAGTTCGTCAACAATAGTACCTCTGACTACATTTTGCTGTGCAAAAAGCATCGGTACAGAAATGCAGATAAAAAA
>DALZBD010000423.1:0-3875 GCA_031977515.1 Bacteroides sp.
CACCAGATTCCGGGTCTGTCCCACGGTGTCCCGGGGCAGGTTGTTGAGATCCAGGCTCAGGATCGTCTTCTTCCCTTTCTCGAAACTGAAATTCTCGAGAATGATGGCTCTGTCGGGCAGACGCAACGTGATGGTATGCTCGATCAAAGGACTCACATGGAAAGAGTAGGCTTTGAGCTGATTGGTCCAGGAAAAGTATATGGGTATACCGTCTTTTTCGATCACAAAGATGTTCACTGCTTTTCCCTGGCTCATGACGTACGGGGCAAATTCTGTAGTACCTTCGGGAGTATCTACCTGATAGGTAAACAGTTTGTCGGGATAGGTAAACTGGTAATAGGGCAGGCTTTCGAGGTTGGCTATGCGGTTCCACAGGGGGTAGTTCAGAAATTGCCTGGCATCGGCATTCTTGTCGTTGATGGAGTAGCTCGAACGTCTTTCCCGTCTGTGGGGAGAGGAACCGTAATAAGGAAGGTCGTCTACCTGATAGTTGAGCAGGCTGTTTGTGGCAAAGGCGGTGAGGTCTGCGTTTTTCACCGGTTCGTTGCGGTGGTTGGTGACGGAGATCGTGGCGTCGAGTGTTTGTCCCGGGTATACACGTTCGGGCAGGTCTACATCTACGTTGAGGTATTCGGTCTGTGGGATAAACGTGCGGTGGTACGACTTCTCCTGATCTCCCATGAAGAAGAAAAGTTCTGTATAGTAAGCAGTGGTTTTGTCTGCTTCTTCCTGGGTGAATTTCATCTCTTTTCCGTTTCCTTTCTCCAACAGGCGGTTGCCCTGGTAGATGTACCACGACAGATCCAGCTGCAGAGGATTCCGGAGTTCTACATGAAAACTATCGGCAGAGAATCCTCCTTCTACTTTGAGCAGGTTGGGCAGATCGGCAACGGAGATTTTCTTTTTATAGTCTGTTCCGTGTATTTCCAGATGATAGTTCCTGACGGATTGCCGGAAAGGTATCCCGTAGGGAAGCTGTACCACAGTATCCGTAGGGGCACCCTCACAGGTGAGGTGAGCTTTTACGGGTACCTCTTTTCCGAGTTGCAGGTAGGTGAAGAAAATACTGTCGTTGCGCAGAGTACCTGTCAGATCACGGTGCGACCTGTAGAAGGGAATGTATCTCCTGTTTACAAGCGGTTGGGTATCGTAGGTGGCTACACGCACTTCCACTTCGTAGTTGATATCGGCTTCTCCGAAGAGCGATGCAGGTATGGAGAATGTGGTAGGTTGTGTATTGTCGAGGCGGATCTGTTCGTGCAGGATCGTATCGGGTAGTACGTAAAGATCTGTATAGGTCTTATGGATCTGACGTCGTTTGATATAGATGTCTGCTTTCACATCCTGCAGAAACAATCCGTTGGCGTCGGTGGCTTTGATCTCGATCTGGTTGTCATCCGGAAAATAATGGGTCAGATGTTTTGCTTTTACCTCCAGTTGAGTATCGTACAATTCGTAGTCTTCGTAAGAGAAGGAGGTGCTTCCGATGACAAGTCCTTTGGGGTCGCGCAGTTGCAGATTGTACCTGCGGTCGAGTCTTAATTCCAGCGAGTCGTGTAGCTGCACCTCTCCCGCGTATCCTCCGGGATGATAGGAGGAGACAGTGCTTATTTTTTTGTATTTGCCCTGGACGGTTGACATCCATACGGTGAGATCCTTTTTCAGGGGAGTACGGTTGCCTGTGAGTGCATAGGATTTGAAACGTACCTTTTCGCCGGGTTTGTATTTGTTTTTATCGGTGATCAGGTAGCTGTAGAACTGTGGAGTGCTTCCGGACGAGGAGGGAGGAAACCAGGAGGGATTCACGATGTGTTTTTTCAACTCGAAAAGTGCACGGAATCCGTTGCACTCTACAGTGAGCAGGCGATTTTCTTTCCGGGAAGTATCGTCGAGTGTGTAGGTACGGCTTTCTTTGTCGAAAGGTACTGTGGTATAGAAAGCTCTGTTTTTGGTTCTTATCCGGACTTTGGCATCTTCACGTATGTTGCCGTCGTGGTCTACTACCTGCAGTGTGAGCACTCCATATTCCCGGAACAGGAATACCTGAAAAGGCAGTATGGGTACGTATTTGTAATATACCTGATCTTTCCGGATATTCGCATGCATGAAATGACCCTGCATAGGGGCATCTTCCCAGGACTCTGCAAAGCTGCCACACGGAGAGTGCAGCATGTTGTGTATGAGCCTTCCTTTGTAGGGGCTTAACAGAAACTTTTCAGCTTCTTTGCGGCTGATCCGGAAGACGTATGTGGAGTCGGAATGGTCTTGCCATATCACAGGCTCCTGTGAATGACAGTATAGCGTAGAGCATAGAAGCAGAGAAGTGACAATCAGTGTTTTATAGTATAGCTGTCTCATAAGGTCTCATATTGTGTTATGAGCCCTAAAGTTAGTAATTCTACACAAAAAGAGATCTATACGGGAGAAATATTTTTTGAAGCGTATGCACAGAAGGCTTCCGTTCTCTCAGCCGCATCGCAAGATGCGGCTGGTATAAACACATAATAGATTCGGAAACCTTAGACTGGTGTCTATGTGTAATACGGAACTCCGTATTCTTTTACAGTCATACTGTCTATAGGTATCTTCCAGATCTTTACGTTGCGTACGGCGGGATCGGAATACGTGAACGGGCGGTCTGTATATTGTTTCATCAGGATATCTAACGCGTCTCTTTTTTCCTGCAAGTCTTCGGGGAAATGTACTTCTCCCCGACAGATCACACTGCTTCCTTTCATGCGATAGCTACAGGCTACCTGTACGTTCTGGTAGACCAGTTCCTGACGGGTACAGAAGGTGATACATACTTTGTTGTTCTGTTTGAGCATTTCTATACTGCTTCCTTCCTGTCCGGAATGCAGATAGAGCACTTCGTCTTTGTAGCCAAAGTTCATGGGGATCACGTAGGGGGCACCTTCCGGATCCACCATACCTACATAACAGACATCACAGGCGGCAATGATCTGTTCGATCTTTTCTTTGTCTTCGATAGTTACGGTTTTCATAAAACGTTTGTCTTTGGTCAGATGAGTATATTCCTTTATGAATACCTTATCAGACCAATGTGAAATCCAATTGCTTTTTCTCGAGGTTGGCTCGTGCCACTTTGATGGTGATGGCATCTCCGAGGCTGAATATCTTTTTCTTTCTGCGTCCACGCAGGCAGTAATTCTTTTCGTCGAATTCGTAGAAGTCATCGTCCAGATCACGAACCGGCACCAATCCTTCACACTTGTTTTCGTTAAGTTCTACATACAGTCCCCATTCGGTCACTCCAGAGATCACTCCGTCGTAGACCTGTCCCACGTGTTCCGACATGAATTCTACCTGTTTGTACTTGATGGAAGCACGTTCGGCCTGAGCCGCGGTCTGTTCCATATTCGAGCTATGGTCGCAGAGATCTTCGTATTTCTGTGCCGATACACTGCGTCCTCCTTCCGCATAGCGGGTCAGCAGACGGTGCACCATCATGTCGGGGTAGCGGCGGATGGGTGAGGTAAAATGGGTATAATAGTCAAATGCCAGTCCATAATGGCCGATGTTGTGTACCGAGTATCGGGCTTTCTGCATGGCGCGTATGGATACGGTCTCGATCAGGTTTTCCTCTTTCTTACCCTGTATGTTGTCGAGCAGGTGATTGATCGATTTGGAAACTTCCGTTTTGCCGCCGCTGGTGCGGAGCCTATAGCCAAAACGTGCGATGAATTGTGCCAGATTGTCCAGCTTCTCCGGATCGGGCAGGTCATGGATACGGTAGACAAACGTCTTGGCTTTTTTGCTCTTAGGTACTTTCCCGATCTTCTCTGCCACTGTCTTGTTGGCAAGCAGCATAAACTCTTCGATGAGCTTGTTGGCATCTTTCGACTCTTTAAAGG
>DALZBD010000424.1:0-3865 GCA_031977515.1 Bacteroides sp.
GTATTGGTATCTACCACGCGCTGGATCAGCTTCATGCTCTTGGTGCCGATCTCAGACACCGTGGTCTCTACCACGATGGGGTCTGTGGCAAATATCTGTGACAGAAAGTCCACTTCGAGGTGTACCACCACGATTCCCTCTTTTTCCCAGTCCAGGTCGGGGCGTACAGCGGCGAAATATTCTGTTTTTCCCAGGTCGTAATAGGAGAAATAAACAGAGTTGTTGACGTGCCCGAATTTGTCTACATCATTGAAACGTAGTTGAATGGGCAGGCTATGACGAAAAGTAAGCTCTTCCATATTTTGATTGATTCGTTTTTAATATCGGGCAAAAGTAGTACTTTTGTGTGTTAAACTCAATAATTTGACCGCCGGAAATGACGGAAGATATCAAAAAAGCTTGTCAGGTACTAAGAGAAGGGGGGGTGATCCTTTACCCTACGGATACAATCTGGGGATTGGGATGCGATGCTACCAACCCGGAAGCAGTGAAACGGGTGTATGAGATCAAACAGCGGGCCGATAGCAAGGCGATGCTGGTGTTGGTGGATTCGCCGGTGAAGGTAGATTTTTATGTGGATGAGGTGCCGGATATCGCGTGGGACCTGATCGAACTGGCCGATAAGCCACTGACTATTATTTATCCGGGAGCGCGCAACCTGGCTCCGAACCTCCTGGCCGAAGACGGTAGTGTGGGCATACGTGTGACGCAGGAGCGGTTTTCACACCGCCTTTGTCAACAATTCCGTAAGGCGATCGTTTCTACTTCGGCCAATGTGAGTGGTGTGCCTGCGCCTGCTACTTTCGCAGAAATTGCTCCTGAGATCCGGGAAGCTGTAGACTATGTGGTTTCGTACCGGCAGGAGGAAACAGGCAGGCCCAGACCTTCCGGTATTATTAAACTGGGAAAAGGTGGGGTGATACAGATCATCCGGGCATAAACAGAAGCCTTCTCTTTGTCCCTGTAGAGGCGGACACTTGCGGTGTCCGGACAAGAACTGATTTTTGACTTATGAAGAATAAACCAACGATATATCAACAGATACTGACCTGGCGTGAAACGCATATCCGGGAGAAACATTTTATCCTGATACTTAGTTTCGTGGTAGGTATCCTGACGGCTATGGCCGCTCTGATCCTGAAATACCTGATCCATCTGATACAGGATTTCCTGACCAATCGTTTTACGGATACGGGAGCCAATTACATGTACCTGATCTATCCGGTGGTGGGTATTTTCCTGACCGGGTTGTTTGTCCGTTATGTGGTGAAGGATGACATCAGCCACGGGGTGACCAAGATACTGTATGCCATCTCGCGCAGGCAGGGGCGCATCAAACCACACAATACCTGGTCGTCTATGATAGCCAGTTCGATCACCATCGGCTTCGGGGGATCGGTAGGGGCGGAGGCTCCTATTGTATTGACGGGGTCGGCTATTGGCTCCAATCTGGGAAGTGTCTTTAAGATGGAGCATCGTACGCTGATGCTGCTGGTGGGATGTGGTGCTGCGGGAGCAGTGGCCGGGATTTTCAAAGCTCCTATTGCCGGACTGGTGTTTACCATCGAGGTGTTGATGATCGACCTGACGATGACCTCACTCTTGCCTCTGCTGATCTCTTCGGTGACGGCGGCGAGTCTGTCGTACATCGTGACAGGTACGGAAGCGATGTTTAAATTCAGCCTGGATCAGCCTTTTGAGATGGAACGTATTCCGTATGTGATCCTGCTGGGTATCTTCTGTGGGTTGGTCTCGCTCTATTTTACACGGACGATGAACTGGATCGAGGGCATATTCGGTCGTCTGAAAGGACCTTACCGGAAGTTGCTGCTGGGGGGGATATTACTCAGTATCCTGATCTTCCTTTTCCCGTCGTTGTATGGGGAAGGGTACGATACCATTCATGTATTGCTCAATGGCAGCCGGGTGGAGGACTGGAATTCGGTCATGAACAATTCATTGTTCTACGGACACAGACACATGCTGCTGGTCTATCTGGCACTTATTATATTATTTAAAGTGTTTGCTACGAGTGCCACCAACGGGGGAGGTGGATGTGGAGGGATCTTTGCTCCTTCGCTTTTCCTGGGGTGTATCGCCGGGTTTGCCTTTTCTTACGTGAGCAATGTATTCGAAATGACTCCTTTCCTGCCGGAGAAGAATTTCGCCCTGATGGGTATGGCAGGAATGATGAGCGGGGTGATGCATGCTCCGCTGACGGGGGTCTTCCTGATCGCGGAACTCACCGGGGGGTACGACCTTTTCCTCCCGCTGATGATCGTGGCTGTGAGTGCTTATCTGACGATCATGGTGTTCGAACCGCATAGTATCTATTCGATGCGTCTGGCCAAGAAAGGACATCTGCTGACGCACCACAAAGACAAGGCGGTGCTTACCCTGATGAAGATGGAGAATGTGGTGGAGACTGATTTCCTGACTGTACGTCCCGAGATGGATCTGGGCGAACTGGTGAAGGTGATCTCTGCTTCGCACCGGAATGTGTTCCCGGTGGTGGACCAGGACGGTGTATTGCTGGGAGTGGTGTTGCTGGATGATATCCGGAACATCATGTTCCGTCAGGAACTTTATCACCGTTTCCGGGTGCAGAAATTCATGACTGCCGTGCCGGGCCGGCTGTATAATACGGACAGCATGGAGAAGGTGATGCGTACATTTGACGATACGCATGCATGGAACCTACCTGTGGTGGATGAGGAGGGGCGGTATATGGGATTTGTCTCCAAGTCCAAGATATTCAATTCATACCGTGAGGTGCTGGTGCAGTTCTCGGATGAGTGATGGTGTAATCCTATAGTCCTGTAAGCGTGTTAAATGTAGGGGTTTTAAATAATAGGAAAACATAATACAATCTATCTGTAGCCCTGAAGGGGTGTCAGAGGTTAGCCCAGAGTAAGCGAGCGAAGGGGACCAAAGCA
This sequence comes from Bacteroides sp., assembly GCA_031977515.1. Taxonomy (GTDB): domain Bacteria; phylum Bacteroidota; class Bacteroidia; order Bacteroidales; family Bacteroidaceae; genus Bacteroides. Next base: position 2,937 of record DALZBD010000424.1, read on the forward strand.
AGTGCCACCCTGGGTTTAAATAGGACAGTAGATAGTTAGTGCTGAAAATACGGCACAAAGGAAGTGGCGCATATAATCTGTGTCGTACTTTCAGCACTAACTGGTATATACCTTACGTGAACCCAGGGTGGCGTTTGTTTCGCCTTCACTACCGTTACGGCTTCACTGCACTAACCCTGGGCTAATCTCTGACACCCCTTCAGGGCTACAGATACATTGTATTGTGATAGTGTATTTTGATAATAAATACGCAAATCTTTATAACCTCTATTAAATAAGAGATATATGAATTCATATAAAACAGAAACTTTTGCTGCGATGGATAGAAAATCGCTTCGTATCGTATATATGGGTACTCCCGAATTTGCTGTGGAGCCACTTCGTTGCCTGGTAGAGGGCGGCTACAATGTTGTTGGGGTGATCACTATGCCCGATAAACCTGCCGGACGTGGTCATAAACTCCAGCAATCACCCGTAAAGGAATACGCCGTACAACAGGGCTTGCCGTTGTTGCAACCGGAGAAGCTGAAAGATGAAACTTTTCTCGAAGATCTGCGTGCCTGGAGGGCTGATCTGCAGATTGTCGTTGCTTTCCGGATGCTTCCCGAGGTGGTATGGAATATGCCGGAAAAAGGAACTTTCAACCTGCATGCTTCTCTGCTTCCGCAATACCGGGGGGCGGCTCCGATCAACTGGGCAGTGATCAACGGTGAGACAGAAACAGGGGTGACTACTTTCTTCCTGACCTATGAGATCGATACCGGTGAAGTGATCAGCCAGGTACGGGTACCTATCGCTGAAGAGGACAATGTAGGGATGGTGTATGATCGTCTGATGGAAGTCGGTGGTGCTCTGGTAGTGGATACAGTAGAGGATATTTTGCAAGGCAGGGTGAAGAGCATTCCTCAGAATGAACTCCCTGTGACAGG
>DALZBD010000425.1:0-3847 GCA_031977515.1 Bacteroides sp.
CTATAATCACGATCCTGTTCATGGAAAGAAGAAAAAACTCGGTATGGATACCTGGGAACCCAAACTCCTTATGGGTTTTATTTACAGCAATTGGGCAAAGAAACCATTCGATGGGGGTGAACGAAAATCACTGGAAGAGATCGAAGCCACCGGAATGAGATACAATATCCTGGCCAATGGTGGGCAGGGAGCGTGGGAACCCACATCCGCCGGACCACTGGGCAGTCTGGACCTGATGGCACCTTTCACCAAAGATTTCTGGGACAAAAAAGGGAGAAAACGCCGGGCACGTACCATGGAGGTTCTGAGCCTGTATGGTGATTCCACCACAGTGACCGCAAGGGATGCGATTATCAAGCCTATAACAAAATAGGGTTAGTAAAACCTGTTTAGAAGAGGTTTATCAGTTGTTTATCTGTTCCAACCCCGTAGGGCATAGGCGTCAGGTTAAGGATTGGTAGCCCCTACAAGGCTGGAAAATTATTCTCCCGAAAAATCATTCTCCGATCCGGAAAACAAACCCGGAAGCAGTCATATACTTACCACCTTGCATCGCATTAAATAAATAGGCAGGTTTTCCCTCCTTCATCAGCAGCTGGGGACGTTCAAAACGTCCGTAACGTTTCAGGTGAGAGGGAGCAGGTGGCTCTTGCAAATAGGCTGAAGCTCCCCACCAGGCAACCTGAGGTTCGTGCCAGTTGATACCATCCTCAGATTCAAAATAAAGCCCTACTTCATGATTGAAAAAGCCCATGTCGCGCATCAACATACGGAATTTCCCTGCTTCCTCCCACACGTACGCGTCTTCTACCTGTCGGTTGTCACCATACCCGGACAGATCCACCACCGGATTTCCTGCGTATTTTATGTAAGGTCCTTCCAACTGGTCCGCGATAGCTAATCCATATTTCCGGTTGCCACGTATACCCTGCTTTTCACTCTCATAATCCACGTTATTCCAGGATTTATAGTACAACAGATACCTACCATCCGGATGCTTCAGAAAAGCAGGATTCGTGGTGCAATGGTCGTCCCAGCTACCTTCGGTCCCAACCTCCAGCAGAGGCTCATCGGGTCTTTCCCAGGGTCCGTACAGATCGGTAGCAACCGCCATTCCTATACGCTTGGTATTCGTCTTTCCATTCTTATTTCCCATATAGAACAGACAATATCTACCATCTATATATTGAATGTGGGGATTGTGGCAGGAGGTTGCATCCCATGCTCCGGGACGAGGGGCAAGCACAGTTGATACATATTCATAAGGCCCTTCGGGATTGTAGGCCACCGCATGAGCGATCTCACACTTGTGTATCCATCCTCCCATACCATATTTCGCAGGCCACCTCGAATAAAAGACATGCACACGTCCCTGTTCGTCGTAAATCGGAGAGACACACCAGACATAATAATCCTCTGTTTCCAGAATACGTCCCGAAGGAATAAGAGAGTTACAAAAATCGGACACAGCTATTTCCGGTTGTTGTGACCTCAGCCCCAACCCGAAAAAGAGGAAAAAAAGAGTAAATAAAGAAAACCGTTTCATGAATATTCCTGTTAATGTGAAGAGCCTATTTAAATTTTAGCCAGTACTGACCTGTATGTTGTCTTCGCAGATCAGATCTCCGGTTTCACAATAAATCATTTAGATTTTTTGTGAAAAATTTAAAGAGCCTCTGATATGCAAAAATAATCTGTCAGATTAGAAAAAAGACTTCGTTTTTTGCTCTTTCCACAAAGGAATTTGTGCATATACAGATAATTAAAACCATCGAAGGATGAATCGAATTACCCATTTATTAGGCATACGCTTTCCTGTCATTCAGGGAGGAATGGCCTGGTGCAGCGGTTGGAAACTCGCTTCCGCAGTAAGCAACGCAGGAGGTCTGGGATTGTTGGGAGCCGGATCTATGACTCCGGAAGTACTACGTGAACATATCCGGAAATGCCGGCAGGCCACCGACTCTCCCTTCGGAGTAAATGTGCCCCTGCAACATTCGGAAATCAATGAGATCATAGAAGTATTGGTAGAGGAAAGGGTCAGGATCGTATTCACCTCTGCCGGCAATCCGCGCGACTGGACAAACTGGCTCAAAGGAAAAGGGATGCTGGTGGCCCATGTGGTTTCCTCTTCCCGGCACGCACAAAAAGCCGAAGAGGCCGGAGTAGATATGATCGTGGCCGAAGGGGTAGAGGCTGGCGGACACAACGGCAGGGAAGAGACTACAACCTTTTGCCTGATCCCCTCTGTACGCAGGACCACCTCATTGCCTCTCATCGCGGCAGGAGGCATAGGCACAGGAGCGGGATTTCTGGCAGCAATGACTTTGGGAGCCGAAGGAGTACAGATCGGCACACGATTCGCCCTGACCCAGGAAAGCTCCGCAAGTCAGGTGTTCAAACAGTATTGTCTGGGATTGAAAGAAGGGGCGACTCAACTTGTATTTAAGAAACTTATACCTGTGCGCCTGGCAGAAAATCCGTTTCGTAGGCAAGTGGAAGAGGCTGAATCACGAGGAGCAGGCGAAGAAGAATTGCTGAAATTACTGGATGTGGGAAGAGCCCGGAAAGGAATATTTCAAGGAGAGATAGTGGAAGGAGAGATAGAAATAGGGCAGGTAGCCACACTGGTAGATCAGATACAAACCGCGGAAGATGTGATGAAAGAGCTTGTGGAAGGATATCTGGAAGCACTCTTCAAAAGAAATGAATGGTGAGGCACCGCGGGGATGCGGTGCTATTTACGATTTACAGATTTACGATTGATAATACAAATATAGGAACATACATAGAATGCGGTAGATATGATAGTACAGTTATAGAGATGTGATTATGGAGACGAAAATATGCGTCTCTACATTTATTTGTATGTTTCCTTTTAATGATAGCACAGGCTTGTAGAGACGCATATTTGCGTCTCCATATTTGCATTGAAGAAAAAGGAAAAGAATATTACAATAAACAACTCATTTGTAAATAGCTCCAAAAAGGCTGATTAATAAAAGAACACAAATGTCTCCTCATATTATAACTAACTTCAATCGTACATCGTAAACGTTCCTTAGTGTCAATAATCAATCAAGGGGTCATGACCATAGGAAATAATTTGTAAATCGTAAATCCTCTTGTCCTGCTGTTTTCTGAATTTATTTATCTATTTTTGCATAGATTTAGTGATAACCTATTGCTAATAAAAAAAACATCTTATGAAGGAAAAAATCTTAGTGACCGGCGGAACCGGATATATTGGTTCTCATACGGTTGTCGAACTGCAAAACAGTGGCTATGAGGTAGTAATCATAGACAATCTCTCTAATTCCAATGCCGACGTTGTGGATAATATAGAAAAAGTATCCGGTATTCGCCCGATCTTTGAAAAACTGGATTGTCTGGATATGGAAGGGCTGGATCAGCTGTTCCAAAAACACCGGAATATAAAAGCGATCATCCACTTCGCAGCCAGTAAAGCAGTAGGAGAATCTGTGGAAAAACCTCTGTTGTACTATCGCAACAATCTCGTTTCACTGATCAACCTCCTGGAACTCATGCCGAAGTACGGTGTAAAGGGCATGGTATTCTCCTCTTCATGTACAGTATACGGACAGCCGGATGAACTTCCGGTGACCGAAAATGCTCCGGTGAAGAAAGCAGAATCTCCTTACGGCAATACCAAACAAATCAATGAGGAGATTATCCGGGATACAGTTGCGTCGGGTGCGCCGATCAAGGCTATTTTATTACGCTATTTCAATCCGATCGGCTCGCATCCTTCCACCTTGTTGGGAGAATTGCCTAATGGTGTCCCACAAAATTTGATTCCTTACCTTACACAGACAGCGATCGGTAT
>DALZBD010000426.1:0-3846 GCA_031977515.1 Bacteroides sp.
ATAATCTATACAACTTTTGGGGTGCACACCATTTCGCTTCACTGGGGGTTATTCACATTTAAGCCCTTCGGGCTTCAGGGGTGGGGAACACTTTCGAAAGTAGGTGTAATGTTGTTCAATTGGATATTTTCCTCAGAGGATAATTCGGTTAGTAGTACAAGATATAGATCGTAACATTACGGCTAATGGGTGTTTTCCTCAGAGGATAATTTAGTTAGTAGTACAGGATACAGGTCGTAACATTACTGCTAACGGGTAGTTTCCTCAGAGGATAATTTGGTAAGCTGTACAAGATAATTAAATAAGCTCTACAGGATAATTTGATAAGTTCTACAAGATAATTTAGTAAGTGGTACAGGATAATCCGGTAAGTTCTACAACTTAATTCGGTAAGTAGTACAGGATAGTTCGGTTAGCTGTACAGGATAATCCCTGTGGATAGAAAGAGAAAATAAAAAACCGGAGGCATACGATGTATGCTCCGGTCTTTCTTTCATTGGACATCGTCAGTCTTTACTTATCCCAACGCGTTTCCTCCATCCTCTTCCGGTTCATCTCCACCTCCGTTCTCATCAGGGACATATACTCCCGAGATCCTTTTCAGGTATGCATCCAGGTCGATAAAGCTGATCTTATCATCAGCTCGAGTGGCATTGACATCCGGACGGATACTTTTTGAAGGTCTGAAGTTGATACGGACCGACTTGATATTTCTGGCCGTACACTCCTCTTTCGTATCGGCACCCTCTGTGCGGGCCGTTAGGCTAAAGATACCGAAGTTCCTTAAATTGACAGAATGCCCGCTGTACAAAGCAGTGCGTACCACATCTAAGAAATTGATTATTACACTCTGAATATCTCCTTTGGAAAGAGTACTCAATTCTTTGATCTGATGGGCGATGTAATCCTCTCCCACACTTTTACCTAAGGTTACCAACTGCGGATAATACTTTTTTGTATCCGGATGAATTGGATTTTTTTTCAATGTTTTTTATAAATAATCGACATGTTTTGGTTGTGATTAAATGAATATTTTAGAAACTAACTCTGCAAAGAGGTTCCGGAACTCTTATGCTACAAAGGTACGTTGCACGTTTTGGGCAGAGTCCGCAAACTGACATCTTTGTTCATCTTTTTTTACTTTAACATTTTTTTCTGACAATAATACCTCTGTACCGTGTAGTTTCATGGATCAAAAAGATTGTTGGATAATTAATTTTCTATCCGGCTGAATGTTTTTGTCTGATTCACTATATATCTGTTTTTTGTTAATCATACATTTTTTGCAGGTAAAACCTTTTCAGGGACAAAACATCTGGAACCTTTGGTCTTTATAATTAAGGTATATCCTCTGATAGTTGTTAATTATTGATAAAATACAATACCTTGTATTGCAAAGTACCTAAGCTATGCATATATTTGTGTTATCAAAAGTACATGGTTATGAATGTAGATAATGTAAAATCACAGATGAGGAAGGGGATGCTGGAATATTGCATCATGTTGCTGCTCCACAAGGAGCCGGCCTATGCTTCCGATATTATCCAGAAACTGAAGGAGGCTCAACTGATCGTGGTCGAGGGTACACTTTATCCGTTGCTGACCCGCTTGAAGAATGACAATCTGCTGAGTTACGAATGGGTCGAATCCAATCAGGGACCTCCCCGAAAGTACTACAAGCTTACTGCGGAAGGGGAGGGTTTTCTCGGAGAACTGGAAACTTCGTGGTACGAACTGGCACAGACAGTAGAGCATATAAAGAAAAGCGGTCATACGCTCCGGGGCGACTCGACCGAAAGACAAGTAATAAACCTCTAAAAACAGATAAAGATGAAAAAGACATTGACTGTAAATCTGGGCGGTACAGTGTACCATATCGATGAAGACGCATACCGCCTGCTGGATAACTACCTCAACAATCTTCATGCATATTTCCGTCGTCAGGAAGAGGGCCAGGAGATCGTTTGGGATATGGAAGGACGGATTGCCGAGATATTCTCGGAAAAACTGGCGGATAGTCGTGCGCAGGTAATCACGATAGCCGATGTGGAAGAGGTGATCGCCCGGATGGGGCAACCGGAAGAGTTGGCCGGAGAGCAGGCCAGGCAGGAAGAGCGCGGACATTCGCGGCAGACTTCGGGAGCTTCTGCTTCCGGAGGCACTACCCGTAGGTTGTATCGCAATCCGGACGATAAGATCCTCGGTGGGGTGATCAGTGGGATAGCTGCTTATTTCGGATGGGATCCTACGATGCTGCGCATCATTATCCTGCTGATCATGCTTTTTAGCGCAGGTACCTCGACGCTTATTTACCTTGTATTGTGGATCATTGTTCCTCAGGCCAATACGGCCGAGGAAAAGCTCCACATGCGGGGGGAAGACATTACTGTGGAGAATATAGGAAAGACGGTGACCGATGGTTTTGAAAAAGTGACGGAAGATGTAAATGATTATATGCGTTCGGATAAGCCCCGTAACCTGCTTCTCAGGCTGGGTGATGCGCTGATGACTATTGTCGGATGGTGTGCCAAGGCCTTTCTGATCTTCCTGGCAGTAGTGCTGAGCCCGGTTCTTTTCGCACTGGCGGTAGCCTTTTTTGCCTTGTTGGTAGCAGCTATAAGTATACTCATTGGAGGAGGTTCTTTCCTCGTCGGAATGTTGCCCTGGTGGGACTGGACTTTCGTTTCTGCTGAGCCATTGACTGCTCTGATGGGGGCGTTGTGCGGGATCATTCTGGTGGGGGTACCCATTGGCAGCCTTGCTTTTGTGCTACTGCGCCAGGCATTCAAATGGAAACCGATGTCTACCGGACTGAAATGGACACTGGTCATCCTGTGGTTTGTTTCTCTGATCGTTCTGTTTATCTGCGCAGGTCAGACGGGCTGGCAGTATGTTCCGTTCTGGAATTAGACAGATTTTTTTTAGACATAAGAACATAAGAACAAAAAAGAAATTCAGGTTATACAAACAATCCATGAATTAAAAATCTGTTCTTATGTTCTTATGTCTAAAAAAATCATTTTATTCTTTTGACTGAAATATCCTCTTTGTCCATGTAATTGGGATATTTGAATTGTGGCATTCCCATAGCCATTCCTGCGTGGATCTCCCCTTCGATACCCAGAAGGCGGTTGATCCGCTTTTTTTTGTCTTCGTCTATGGCTCTGCACACAAAGCCGGTATAGAACTGGCTCACTCCGAGGCTTTCGGCCATCAGAGAAGCATTCTGGTAAGACAGGTTGCTGTCTGCAGCTCCGTAATGGTTTCCTTTGGGCGCATGGATCAGGATGAGGGAAGAGGCACCGCGCAGAATCGGGTCTTTTCCTTCCCGTACCATAGCCGTCAGGGCATTCAGGCGCATGGCCAGACGATAGACCGAAGGAGCAAATCTGCGGAACAATCCGCCGATGACCGGATTGTTGAGCCGCTTTACCTTTTCGCTGAATACATCCGCTGTGATGTGGATGATCTGTTTCAGTTTTTCCGGATCGGTCACTAATGTAAATGCTATCTCCTGCTGGTTGCTGGCGGTAGGAGCACGGTGGGCTGCTTCGAGGATCAGATCGAAATACTCATCGGGAACCGGTTTGTCGGAGAAAGCCCGGTTGGAGCGTCTCGAACGGATGAGCAACAGCATCTGCTCGGGGGTAGGCAGCTGGCTGCGGTCTATGGCGTGTATCTTCTCCGGTGGAAACAGGGAGTGCTTTACCGAGCCGGTCGGGCATACAGCGGCACAATGTCCGCAGCGGATGCAGTTTTCTACGTGATGAAGTTCTACCTGAGCGTTTTTATCCGCCAGGCTGAAGATGGAAGCGGGACATACCTTTACACATTTGCCGCAACGTA
>DALZBD010000427.1:0-3832 GCA_031977515.1 Bacteroides sp.
TACTCTATGAGAAAAATAAGGGCTGTCTAAAACTTGTTAGACAGCCCCTTCATAGGATTGAAGACGACTTACATAGTCTTCTCATCTTCCGGAAAGGTTTATTTCAATCTTTCCAATCTGTAAAGTAATTGCTGGATAGCTTCCTGACAATCATCTATGATTGATTCTGTAAAGTCTTGCGAGAACAGATCCCGGTGACTTTCCACATATTCGTAGAAATCCTTTGCATGCTTCACAATATTTCCCGGAACATTCGTTTCCGGAATCGTGATAGCAATATCGCCTTTCATCGCATACGTAGTCTCAGTCAGACGATCCAGTACATCGGGCAGACTTTCCAGGGCCTGATCGAGAGCAATATGCTGTGCATAGCTACCCTCGCCGGTTACGTGCCAGTGGTACAATTTCAAACTGTTATTGAATGCATAGAGAGCGCCGATAAAACGGCCGATCTCCTGATTTGCGGTTTTGGATGTGCTCTTATTCTGAGCAGATGGTTTTACTGTTGTTGCCATATTCAAGTAAATTAAAGTTTAGATTACACTACTACCTTAACACAAAATGCAGGAAGAAGGTTGCAGAGAAAGTAAGAATTCTGACAAAAAAATAGTTTCCGTTTGATACCCTCACTGGTCCGAAGCCTGTTTACGTTTTTTTCGTTTTTTCAGTTAGACACGAATGTAGGGAGGCGAATATGGGTAAACGAACATGGGTAAACGAATATGGAGACGCAAATATGGAGACGCAAGGTATTGCGTCTCTACAAGTATATCATCTTCAAAAGAAAACACAATCGGTGTAGAGACGCATATTTGCGTCTCAGAGGAGGAAACAAGGCAGAAAAAGGAAAAAGAATGAACCAAAGGTCGATAGTACGACGTCGGCGCGCAATACAAACTGAAAAAATGCAGGCTGCAACTGCAACTCAACAACCTGTTCAATGTAAAAAGCTATTCGTATACCTTATTCAGCGGACTCGATTCCTTCTCGTACGATTACAGGCTACGGGGCAGGGAGGTACTTTTTTCCATCATGCTTTTTCCATAGAGGAAAATATGTAGTACGTAATTGAAATATACTATAATCATAGAGGAGTATGCGATATCTGCCTGTGGTATATGTTGTCTATGCAGGTTGTCTGATATCCATTTATAATGTACCATGTAAATCAGGAAAAAGTCCAGACAAACGCGTTATCACCTATATTGTTAATAAAATTTAATACAAGAAAGATATATTAACACAACTGCTTGTACGTTCTCTATTTTATTTATTTTTGGGCAGATACTATTTTACGTAAACCTGACCTTTGAATTAGTGTAAACACATATCATTTAACCGACGATAAAATGAGAACACAAACTATTCTGACTCTTCTGTGGTGGGGTATGACCTTCGTACATGCTCAGGAAATCAATCTCTCTTATGGTAAGATATCACCGGAGGAACTCTCTATGACGGTATACGAACCGGATACTACAGCTCACGCGGTGATCCTGTGTGACAAAGCGGATATTTATTATGAATATGCGGCGCAGGATTTCCGGGTGGTACAAAACTTCGAGAAACGGATCAAAATACTGGATTCCGAAGGGACGGATTATGCCAACATCACCATTCCTGTCTATCAGGAGACCCGCCCCGGTTCGTCGCGTGAGGCGATCAGTCGCATCGAAGCCACGGCGTATAACCTGGAAAACGGCAAGATTGTCCGAACGAAAATGGAGAAAAGCTATATTTTTGACGAACGGGTCTCTCCCTACTACAAACATATCAAATTTTCCATTCCTGCCGTACGTACCGGTACGGTGATCGAATTTCGCTACCGCATCACTTCCGATTTTTATCATTCACTTCCCGATTGGGATATACAGGGCGAACTGCCGGTCATGCACGCACAGTACGAGGTCAAGATCCCCGAATATTTTGTGTTCAATATCGAATCCAGAGGGTATGAGCCTATGCAGGTGACCGAAACCGCCGAAAACCAGCACTTCTCGATCTACATACAAGAATATGGCAGAAGCGAGAACCTCACCTGTACCTCCCGTGTGGTACGTACCGCCGTACGCGATATGCCTGCCTTGAAAGACCAGGATCATGTCTGGTATGTACAGGACTTCCGCAACCGTGTCAGCTTCGAATTGCAGGGTATCAAATATCCCCATTCTGTGTACAGGCCTTATACCAGTTCCTGGGCAGACATCGAAAGGGTGTTGAAAGAGCATAGCTCCTGGGGGGCTCATCTTTCGATGAGAAATCCTTTCCGGGATGAACTGAGAACGTTGCTGACTCCCGATATGGAACCACAGGAAAAAGTCGCTGTGCTGTTTGATCTGGTGAGAAGTAAGATCTCCTGGAACGAATCGTATGGATTTTATGGCGACGGCATCCGACAGGCTTTGAAAGAGGGGGTCGGTACCAACGCGGAAATCAACTTCGTATTGCTCAGTATGCTCAAAGATGCCGGCATCCGGGCCTATCCCGTCCTGTTGAGCCGGAGAAACCGCGGAAGGCTGCCCTATACCTATCCTTCGATAAACAAACTGAATACGTTTGTTGTAGCCGCACAGGTGGCGGAAGATAAGTTTGTCTATCTCGACGGATCTACCCGTTACGGAGGCGTAAATACCCTTTCTCCCTTGCTGATGGTAGACCGTGCCTGGCTCTTCCGACCGCAGGAGGGTGGAAAGTGGGTCGATCTCACCGGAGTGGGCAACCATACCATCCAGATCCTGGCAACAGCTACACTGGATGAGGCAGGTGCCCTTACGGGTGAGAGACAAATGCTGTACGGAGGTCTGTATGCCACCTTTTACAAACGCGACTTCTACGGGGCCAAAGACAGTCTCACCTTTGTAAGTGATATGCAGACGGAGACTGCCCTGGCGTTTCAGGACTTTACACATTTCCAGACAGAACCTTTTTCCACACAGGTGAGAACCACATCGAAATTCCTCAAGCCGGTGATGCAGACGGATACGCACCTGTATCTGAATCCCATGATCGTGCCTCATATCACGAAAAACAGTTTTACCGACGAAGACAGGGAGTTGCCTGTAGAGTTTGCTTTTCCCTATAATATGCGTGTCAGCAACACCATTCGGCTTCCGGAAGGATTCGAAGTGGAGGAACTTCCCGAAAGCAAGAATTTCCGTACCGAAGATGGAAGCATTATTTGTCAGTACAGTATACGGGCGGAAAATGGAATTCTTATCCTGAATTATGTATTGCGATTCAATAAAGTGGTCTTTCTACCGGCTGAATATCAATCGCTCAGACGCTTCTGGGAAATTCTGGTGCAGAAAAACAGCGAACAGGTGATCCTGAGAAAGACAAATTCAGAGACAATATAATTAAAAAGAGTTTTAGGCAGAAGAACAAAAGAACAGATATTTTCTAAATAAGAATCTGTTTAGACTTTAGCTGACATGGACCCGGTTGATTGTGTCGATCTTCGATTGACTGCGTCGATCGTGGGTTCAACAAAATAAAAATATGTTCATCTGTTCTTCTTTCTAAAAAAAAACAACTTTCAGTATGTCAAACTATAAAACCGCAATCATCCTTGCTCTGGGTACGTTCCTGACTACCTGGTGTATCTCTCCTCTGTCTGGTCAGGAATTTCCTGCATCCGCCATTCCCGACTCGCTCCGGGAGAATGCCTGGTCCGTAGTACGGCATGCACAGACACGATACACCTGGCAAAGCCCTGTGTCGGGGGAAGAGGTGAACACCCTTGTGGTGACTATTCTCAGTGAAAAAGGAAAAGACCATGCGGATTTTGTGTTTTTCGGAGATAAATTTCGTGAACTGCGCAAGTTTTCCGGAG
>DALZBD010000428.1:0-3829 GCA_031977515.1 Bacteroides sp.
ATCTCAGCATATACCTTGCGTCTCAGCATATAGGTGTTGCATCTCAGCATATACCTTGCGTCTCAGCATATAGGTGTTGCATCTCAGCATATACCACGTATAGATTTATAATTATAGAAACAGACACAAAGCATTCCATATAAAAGTATACGGATGATATCCTGGAATATCTTACTACCGGAAAGTTTTGGATTTTACCCGATCTTGCTGATCTTTTTCAGTTTCTCTTCGTCTATGATCTTGATTTTCCGCCCGTCGATAGCGATCAGGCGTTCGGTGGAGAAATTGGACAGGGTGCGTATGGCATTGGAGGTGGTCATGTTGGAGAGGTTGGCCAGATCCTCGCGGGAAAGGTAGATACTCAGGGTAGATCCGTCTTCTTCGAGGCCGTAGCTTTCTTTGAGGAACAGGATGGATTCGGCCAGGCGACCTCGGATGTGTTTCTGAGTCAGGTTCACCGTACGTTCGTCGGCCACACCCAGATCGAAAGCAAGCTGGCGGATAAAGAACAGGGCGATCTCTGCATTCTGCGTGACCAGCGTCATGATCGCTGTCATAGGGATCAGGCAGAGGACCGAAGGCTCTACGGCCGACCCTTGTGTCAGGTAATTTTCATTGGCAAAATAGGCGCGGTAACCGAAATACTCCACAGGCTTGATCATGCGGATGATCTGGCTGCGGCCTCCGACACCGTCTTTGTAGATCTTCACCTTGCCGCTGATCAGACACATCAGGTGTGAAGGTCTCTCTCCTTCACAGTAGATCGTCTCGTTCTTCTTATAACTTTGCAGCGTGAAGTGCCGGGACAAAAACGCTCTCTGTTCGTCGTTGAGCGGGTTCCACAGATCGGCAATATGATCTTCTATGACAATATCCGATAAGTTATTGCTTTTTACCATGAATGTTATAAAACTGTGTTATAAAGCACAAAAGTAGAAAGAAAAAATGAAAAAACGAACAAATCGGCTAAAGAATGAAGACACGAAGTTATTTACGATTTACGGATTTACGATTTACGATTCAAATTACAACATATTACAGATTAAGAAACTACCTGGGTTTCCATAAAAAAACAGATTCATTTTTTCCCTTCAGGTACAGACAGTTTGCCCCTGTTGAGTCGCAGGAGATACTGCCTTAACCTATATGTTTAATCCCAATCGTATATCGTAAATCCGTGTATCGTAAATCTCTTTATTTGCTGAACAACAGCTCTCTGTATTTCGGCAAGGGCCAGATCTCGTCGTCGATCTCCATCTCGAGGTGATCGATGTGATCGCGGATCGTATCGAGGAACGGGCGCACCGTTTCTTCGTATGCGTAAGCTTTGTCTTTGTAGCTTTTCATCTGGTTGGCTGTTTTCCGTGCTTCGGTCATCTCTCTTACCTGCATCTTGATGGCAGTGACACGACGGGAGATCTCACGGATCAGCTCTTTGCGGTCGGCGCTCAGTTCTTCGTACTCTTCCGCAGAGAAGATCTCTTTGAGTCCTCTGAGGTTTTCCAGCAGGCGATTCTGGTAACTGACAGCGATAGGAACAATGTGGTTGATAGCCAGGTCGCCCAGCACACGGCTTTCGATCTGTACTTTCATGGTGTACTTTTCGAGTTCTACCTCCAGACGGCCGTGCAGTTCGTTCTCGTCGAAGATGCGTTCGCCCAGCAATACCGCCCTCGACTGATTGTCGTTGTAGTGCATCAATGCTTCCGGTACATGGCCGATGTTGGTCAGCCCCCGACGGGCCGCTTCCTGCTTCCACTCTTCGGAATATCCGTCTCCTTCGAACCGGATAGCTTCGGATGCAAGGATGGACTCTTTCAGGATACGGAAGATGGCTTCGTCTTTCCCTACTCCCTCTTCGATCAGCTTGTCTACCGACGCTTTGAACTCATTGAGCTGGTTGGCCATAGCGGCATTGATGGCTATCATGGATGCCGCGCAGTTGGAAGAGGAGCCTGCTGCCCGGAACTCGAACCGGTTGCCGGTGAAAGCAAACGGAGAGGTGCGGTTGCGGTCTGTATTGTCGAGCAAGATCTCAGGGATACGTCCGATACCCAGTTTCAGGGTGGTCTTTTCTTCCGGGGTCATGCGTGTGTCTCCTACCTGCCGGGCGATCTCGTCGAGCATGGCCGAGAGGTGAGTACCCAGGAAGACAGAGAGTATGGCCGGAGGTGCTTCGTTGGCACCCAGGCGGTGGCTGTTGCCTGCGCTGACAATAGCGGCACGCAACAGGTTCTGATTTTTGTAGACCATCATCAGTGCATTCACTAAGAAGGTAAGGAACAGCATATTGCCTTTCGGGTTCTTGCCCGGAGCAAAGAGATTGATGCCTGTATCTGTACACAGCGACCAGTTGTTGTGCTTACCCGATCCATTGACCCCGCTGAATGGCTTTTCGTGGAAGAGCACCGCGAAATGGTGTTTGCGGGCAATGCGCTTCATCAGATCCATGACCAGCTGGTTGTGGTCATTGGCCAGATTGGCATTCTCGAAGATAGGAGCCAATTCGAACTGGTTGGGGGCCACTTCGTTGTGACGGGTCTTTACGGGAATGCCGAGCTTGTGACATTCGATCTCCAGTTCTTTCATGAAGGCAGTCACACGCGGCGGGATAGAGCCGAAATAGTGGTCTTCGAGCTGCTGATCCTTGGCCGAGGAGTGTCCCATCAGGGTGCGTCCGGTGAGGCAGAGATCGGGTCGCGCGTTGTATAGCGAGGAGTCTACCAGGAAATATTCCTGTTCCCATCCGAGGTTGGTATATACTTTGGAGACGTTTTTGTCAAAGAGCTGGCATACTTCTGTAGCTGCTTTGTCTACAGCAGCCAGGGCTTTCAAGAGGGGAGTCTTATAGTCCAGTGCCTCCCCTGTATAGGAGATAAAGATGGTGGGGATACACAGGGTGTTGTCTACCACAAAAGCCGGGGACGAGACATCCCATGCGGTGTATCCGCGTGCCTCAAAGGTATTGCGTATGCCGCCGTTGGGAAACGAAGAGGCATCGGGTTCCTGCTGGATCAGTAGTTTTCCGGAAAATCGTTCGATCACGTGATTGTCTTCGCTCAGTTCGATGAAGCCGTCGTGTTTTTCGGCAGTACCATCTGTCAGGGGCTGAAACCAGTGGGTGTAATGGGTGACCTGGAGCGACTTGGCCCAGCTCTTCATACCGTTGGCGATCAGGTCGGCCATCTCCCGGCTGATGGGAGTGCCTTTTTCAATGGCATTTACCACTGCTTTGTAAGCCTCCTTCGGGAGGTATTCCTGCATCTTTTTCCGGTCAAACACATGGCTGCCGTAATAATCGGAAAGTTTGTTGGAAGGATGCTTTACTTCCAACGGTACCCGGTTGGATAATTCCTGCAGAGCAAAAAATCTCATTTTTGACATAAATAGCCTGTTTTTTATCGGTTGTTGGCTGCAAAATTACACTATTTTTGCGAATGACCCCTGTTTTTAGAGGGGTAAAGTGAAAAAAAGATGTGTTTTTCTGGTTTTGCCCCTTTGTTAAAGGGGGTGTGTATTTCTGAAAAAGTCTATAAAAGTTTGTTACGAGAAACATTTTTCTCCTTTATTTTTTATATTTGTAGAATATAGCATGCGGTTTTTCAGACAAAAGAACATAAGAAACAAAAGTAATTTACATATTTTGAATGTCTCATAGACCAGATATCTGTTCTTTTGTTCTTCTGTCTAAAAAAAGCTTTCATTATATTTGTAGAATATAGCATGTGTTTTCTTTAGACATAAGAACATAAGAACAAAAGAAATTCAGATTCTGAAAATAATTTGTAGACTAAAAATCTGTTCTTTTATTCTTCTGTCTAAAAATCAG
>DALZBD010000429.1:0-3810 GCA_031977515.1 Bacteroides sp.
CCAACATCCCTCTCTCTGCCCTGGGCTAGGATATATTGCCTCTCCGAGGCGTAGGACAGTGGGGTGCTGTCTAATTTTGTCATTTATTCCTTAACTTAATGGCAGTGCCCTACGGGGCTGGTATAGAGCACAGGGCTGGTACAATTCAAGGGGCTGATACACTTCGCGGACCTGGTATAGATCAAGGTACTCCCAGAGCCTCCACGATCAGTCTGACCTGTATGGGGCTGAAAAACTTGTTGCTTTTGCGGTAGCCAGTGCGCTGAAGCCGCTTGAAGAGAGTAGGGTGAAACTGTACCCATTCATTCCAGGTGTGAAGAGCTGAGCGTATAGGCAGGTCGGGAAGATAGAGGTGAACCAGTTCACTTTTCGGATAGGTACGGATCGGGAATACATTAGTCTCGCCAACGGAGTCTTTGATAATTTTTTCTTTCATATGACAGTGGTTAATCTTATGTTACAAATATACGAAAAACAAATCAGAATTCAAAAGAAAAAAACGCCACTCCATATACAATAAGCCCACTTTATCAGACCTCATACAACACATATAATCAACACTATATCACCCTGAATCTTTCTATGAATTTTATTAATAAATACTTACAATAGAAACATCACAAATGAACAAAGATGAATAAAGATGAACAAAGATGATGAAAGATGTACAATGGTGTACAAAGATGTAGGAAGATGTTTGTTTGTCGACTTTGCCCCTGCGCGCCACCGTATCTTTGTCTATGTGATCACACCTCATAATTATTAATTGTATAACTCTTAACTACCCCAATCATGAGTACAAATGTAAAAGTACCGGTCGTACGCTACAAGCGCTACCGCCGCATCGGAGACCCCGCCTCGGGAGAGGTCTACCTGCTCAAACGAAAACCCGAAACCACCCGTATGCACACCATCGAGGACCTGGCCCGCGAGATGGAGGCCAAAGGCACCCTCACCGTAGGGGACGTGATGCATACCATGCACGAACTGATACAGCACCTGCGTCAGAAGCTGATCGAGGGAGACAAAGTAAAGATCCCCGGACTGGGTATTTTCCACACCACGTTCCGCACCATTCCCGCCGAACAGGAGAAGGAGTGCACCGTACGCAACATCACCCGGGTGAATGTACGCTTCCTGATCGATAACTCCCTGCGTCTGGTGAATACCTCTCTTGCACCTACCCGCAGCAACAACTGTGTGACGTTCGAGATCTGGACTCCGAAAGAGAATAGCAGCGAGGGCAATGGCGGCAGCGGTAATGACGGAGATAACAGCGGCGGAGGTAATGGCACGAATCCGCTGGACTGATCAGTCTCCTTTCTTTTTTGAGATGCAGGGTATTCTGAGACGCAAGGTATTGCGTCTCTACAAGTAAATCATCTTCAAAAGAAGAAAACAGCCGGTGTAGAGACGCATATTTGCGTCTCCGTATTTACGCCTCAGAAGTAAATAAACAAGTAAAATGTAAACAGGCTCTTACCTGCCGGGCAGGAGAATGCATTGTCCTCTTCTCCTGCCCTTTTCTATAAACAATAATTGTATCCACTAAAAAAATGTATGAAAACCATTTTAAACAAAACAGTAAGCCTCCTCTCAGTGGTGTTGCCTTTCCTGAAACGCAGCCGGCCGGAGGAACTCAAAGCCTTTACCACACTGATCACGGATCAGTATGAATTCCTGATCGGACAACTCAACAACGCCCTGAAGGAGTATTTCCTCCTGAGCGAGAAGATCCGCGATATGCACGAAGAGATCCGTGAGCTCAATGACAAGCTCAATCAGGCGCTCAAACTACAATGCAAAGTAGATAATTGCAAGACAAGAGAAACGTAGAGGCAGAAGTCGCATACGACGGCCTTTTTGTAGCCCCTACGGGGCTATAAACATCTCACCACACGCTGCTATTATGAAACGAATTTTCCAATCATCATTTTAAAAAACTCTTTCATTATGAACAATCAAAAGAACCATCCGACTTATATCCATCGCACTGCCGCTGCACGGCGTATCGATCTGCTGGTGATCCATTGCACGGCTACCCGTGACGGAATACCTTATACACCGGAACAACTCGAACGGGATCACAGGGCCCGTGGATTCAACGGCCCGGGTTATCACTTTTATGTCCGACGCAATGGGGATATCAAATCCCTGCGCGACATCAATACCCCCGGAGCACATGCCCGGGGATACAATGCACACTCCATCGGTATCTGCTACGAAGGTGGCCTCAATACGCACGGACGCGCGGCAGATACCCGTACGCACTGGCAGAAGCATTCGCTGCGTGTACTGGTGCGTGCCTTGCAAGCCGATTATCCCGGGGCCCGGATCTGCGGACACCGCGATCTGAGTCCCGACCTCAACGGCAACGGCATCGTAGAGCCCCATGAGTGGACCAAACAGTGTCCCTGTTTCGATGTGGCGACGGAATTTTGAAACTGCAAATACCCACGCTCACAAAGGATGCATCCACTTGTAGAGACGCAATACCTTGCGTCTCAGAAAAATCAAACAGCCATAATATTTCCTGCTGTTCCTGGCCCTTATCGGCCATGACAAAAGAATACGAACAAACAGTTTTTATATATCCATCAATTATTTTATCCAATGAAGAATAAGATTTTATTTATTTTCGCCCTGCTGGCTCTGTGTTACGAGACCAAAGCACAATCTGCAGGCACAGGTAGCTGGCCGGCCACACCCGATGTGGCGGCAGTCATGCAAAACATTGATTTTCCGGCAGCCAGTCATACCGGGATCATTTCTCACAAAATCCCCCTGTACAACATACAGTTGAAGGATTTTAGTATGGATCTCTCCCTGGACTATCTGGGCAAAGGAATCCAGGTAGAAGAAGTGGCCTCGTCTGTAGGATTGGGCTGGACGTTGCAGGTCGGTGGTATGATTACCCGGGCTGTCCGGGGAGAGCCGGATGACTTCAATAAAGCTGCCAAGACCAGTTGGCATGAATTAGACCCTGAGTTTCCCCGCGTCGGACGTTTCTGGACAAAGACAACCGAAAACATCAAAACCCTGAACGAAACTTCCAAAGATTACAAATATATAGAAGGGGCTTTGAAAAAAATCGCATTGCCTCCCGGTTACGGAGTCTATTCGTATCAGGGAAAGAACGATACGCAACCCGATGTATTCTATTTCAGCTGCAACAACCTTTCCGGCCAGTTTATTTTTGATGTGAAAGACAACGGTACACAGACGGTAAAGCTCATCCCTTATCAGGATGTAACTATCACACATACGCTTAACAGTGCCGGAGAGATTTCTTCTTTTACACTCAAAGATTCGGAGGGGAACACCTATTTTTTCAATACCCCCGAAAAACTGCTGCGGGCAGAAGATCGAACATTTCCTTTCTACAATGCAGAAAATGATGAGTACGATGTATCTCTTGATCATACCGAGACCGACTACAATGCCAGCTGGTTTCTTACCCGGATCACCACACGGCATGGACAGACGATCAACTTCGAATACGCCAATGAGCGATATATCATGTACGACCAGACGCACCATCACCTCAAACCTTTTGGTCTGAAGATCCCTCAGACTTCCTTTGGTACCACCAGCACCAACACGAAAAAACGGATTACCAAAATCACCACCCCACACGAATTGATTACTTTCTATCCGGGCCGTCAGGTAAGACAGGATTTACCTGTCACAGAAAACTATTCGATCGGAGAAGTAGAAGTGAAAAGTCTCACTACTTCCGAGGTGGTCAAAGACTGGGTTTTCACATACGATTACTTTCTCAGCGATCCGGCCAACCCTGCAGTCTTCTTT
>DALZBD010000430.1:0-3804 GCA_031977515.1 Bacteroides sp.
CGATCACGTCAAGACGGCGTTTGTTGGCCGGGTTGACAAGTTTCTGATTGGCTTTATAGTTAGTCCATTTTTCGGCCAGAGCGCCTTCAGGAATCTTTGAATCTATCTTAGTCATAATCTTTTCTGTTTTAAGATTTTAAATTGTGGATCAACAGCCGCACAGCGATTTTACGAAGAATACGATCACTACTGTCGCAAAACCAAGTACGATGATGGTTGAATAGATGTTGGATACCATTCTCCAACGTTCGAACCAGATCTTATTGTTCCAGCCCATGGTGTGGAGGGCACTCCAGAAACCGTGTGTCAGGTGGAACCATAAGGCTGCCAGCCATACCAGATAGATCACAACGAATACGGGGTTGCTGAAAGTCAACCGGATGAAAGCACTTCCGTCGTGTGGAGAAATGCCTCCGTTGGCTACTGCGTCGTGAATGCCCATGAGTTCGGCAAACTGCATCTTGAACCAGAAATTGTAGAAATGCAGGATAAGGCCCAGGATCACAATGATACCCAATACCAACATGTTCTGAGACGCCCATTCTACCTTTTTAGGTGTGTCTACCACTGCATAACGCTCGCTTCCGCGTGCTTTACGGTTCTGCCAGGTAAGCCAGAATGCATAAGCAATGTGCACCACAAAGAGTGCTGCCAGTCCCAGGGTGGCGACCAGAGCATACCAGTTTGCGCCCAGAAGTTCACAAATCAAATTGTATGCTTCTGCCGAAACGATAGCCACAAGGTTCATCACCATGTGAAACGTCAGAAACAGGACAAGGGCGAGTCCCGTAACACTCATCACCACTTTCCTTCCTACAGATGAATTAATTAACCACATAAATGATTGTTTTTAAATTATTTAAATGTTAGAATTATATACGTAGCCTGATATAATTTTTAATGGATGCAAAATTACGTGAAATAGACCGATTAAGCAAGGGATTAAAGAATTATTTCTTTAATTGGCACGTAGATAGAATGTTCTTTTGAAAGTGATAGGAAGGAAAGGAGAGGTGTTTTGTAAGTTTTCGGGAAGTTAACAGGTAAGTCTGAAAATGATTTCTGGTAATTTTATCTGTCAAATTACTATGCGGATGGAGGAGGCGAATTTCATAGGAGATGGAAAGTTAACTTTCGGTAAATATAAAGTTAACTTTAGCCAGACGTAAAGTTAACTTTAAGCAGATGGAAAGTTAACTTTCTGCATAGGGAAAATTGAGTGTTGTTAATATCTTCATTTATAGCTTGTTGTGTTTTTAAGAAAGAAGGGCGTTGGAAGAATTTTGAGGTTTCCGATACCTGTTAGGTATGGTAATAAAAGTTGACTCATACTTCGTTTTTCTATGTATCCTCGTAGTCGGAGGCAAGAAAGGGTAAAAAGTCTATTTCTGAATAACGACTTTCTGTCCTTTGGCTGCCTTGTTGCGCAGGGCACGTGGCGAATCTCCGAAAGAAGATTTGCAGAAATGAGCAAAGTGGGAAAGTGAGTCGAAGCCGTAACGCGCGCTGATCTCGCTGATCCGCTGTTTGGTGTTCTGGATATCTTCCAGTATGCCTTCTCTTTTCTTATTGAGTATCCATTCGTATACGGGCTCACCGTACATATTTTTGAAAAGGCGGCGGAAGGTGGTGGTGGTGTATCCTCCGAGGTGTGCAAACTCTTCTACATTTTTCACCTTGTCGTAGTTTTGCATCACAAAGTAGTGGAATCCCTGTGTATAGGTGCTGATGGGGTAGAAGAAAGTGCTTAATTGGGGCAGTGGATAATAGCAGGTAAGGATATAGACCAGTTCCTGACACTTGATGTCGATAAACTTGCCACATGACATCTGTTCGTCGAGGTAATTGCTCATGTCCTGCATGAAATGACTCAGGCGGGGGATCATTACCAACGGGGTGTAAGTCAGTGGGGGTTCGGACATTTCCAGGATTTTCTGATAGCGTGTGTCGCAGATCTGAGGCAGTTCCGTGAACCAATAGGTTATATATTCCACATCGGTCAGCGCCAGTATTTCCAGTTTGGACCCAATGGCCTGCAATACAAACTGTCCTTCCTTGAGGGTGGTACCCGGATATTCGTTGCTGTTGATCAGCAATTCTCCTTTGAGTATAAACAACATACAGTTCTGAGTACACTTTTCTGCCGGAAAGTGTTTTCCTTGTGCATAGACATGATGCACCAATACTCCTTCCGAGGCTTTGGGACATTGGGCACAATCCGTATATCGTTTGCAAGTGTTATTTCTGGTCATATCCAGGGAACAGATTTCTACTTTCACTTACAAAGATATAGGTTTTCAGCGAAAAAAATCCATCTTTCACATATCTTTGTATAAAATAGGATGCGTCTCAGGATAGTTTAGGCAGATATGCCTCTGCGTGCGGCTTTCATTATTTTTATATGAAGACAGCATACTGTTTATTTAGACATAAGAACAAAAGGACATATTTTTTTGTGTTTCTTATTACAGTCTGATTCTTCACTGAATTCTTTTGTTCTTATGTCCTTCTGTCTAAAAGTCGGTTTTTATTATCTTTTTAGAAGATAGGATGCGCCTCAGCATAATCCAAGTAAACTTGGTTCTGCGTTCGGCTTTCACTATCTTTGCAGAAACTTCAAAACTCTACACGATGCGAAAAGGCTTGCTTCTACTATGTATGACCTTTATTTTTTCAGGAGTATATGCGCAAAACTGGGATATAAATACATTGCATAAGATCAATCAGGGTCAGAGTCGCTTTGCCCGTAATTACAGTAAGGCGATGTCTCGTTCTACGTTTTATCTGGGGGTAGGGATTCCGGTAGGGATGGCTGCTTATGCGGGTATTGCCCGTAATCAGCCTTTGCTGTCCGATGCTATTTATATTGGTACAAGTGTGGCGGAAGCCCTTGTTATCTCTTGTGGCACGAAATACCTGATAGATCGTGAAAGACCTTACGACAGATATCCGGATCGGGTAATCGCCTATGACCATGAGTCTACTCCCTCTTTTCCTTCTGCTCATACAGCTGCCGCTTTTTCACTGGCTACTTCCCTGAGTCTGAAATATCCGAAATGGTATGTGATTGCCCCTTCTGCCATCTGGGCCTGTTCGGTAGGGGTATCGCGTATGCAGGAGGGAGTGCATTATCCGTCGGACGTGATCGCAGGTGCGGTGATCGGATCGGGTTGCGCGGTGGTGAATCTATATGTAAACCGCTATCTCAACCAGTGGCTTTTTCCGGAAAAGAAACAAATGGTTATAAATTATTGAGGCGGTCTCTTTTTGTAGTTCCTTCAGAGGAGGCAATCAGATAGTTAAAAGCCTTATATACTGCATTCTCATGCAGTATATAAGGCTTTCGTTTTTTAGGGTTGTTCTCTTCGGAAAGGAACTTATTTACCTAAATACTTTTCCAGAGCTTCTGTCAGGGCATCGCCACGCAGATTCTTTTCGAGGATCTTTCCTTCCGGATCGAGCAGGTAATTGGCTGGGATGGAATTTACGGCATATTTCTGTGCTACCTCATTTTTCCAGCCTTGCAGGTCTGAAAGCTGTTTCCATTCGAGTTTGTCATCATCGATGGCTTTCAGCCAGTTTTCTTTATTGTCATCCAGAGAGACTCCGAGTACCGTGAAACCTTTGTCTTTGTAGGCCTCATAAGCGGCTACTACATGCGGGTTTTCTGCGCGGCAAGGTCCACACCAGGAAGCCCAGAAATCAAGAAGTACATACGATCCTCTCAGGTCCGACAGGCTGAACGGGTTGCCCTCCACATCTGCCTGTGTGAAATCGGGAGCGATCTGTCCCACTGTAGTAGAC
>DALZBD010000431.1:0-3784 GCA_031977515.1 Bacteroides sp.
GTGTTTTCTTTTGAAGGTGATACACTTGTAGAGACGCAATACTTTGCGTCTCAGGAAGAAAAAAACTGTTAAAGTGCATTTTTTTTAGGGAATTAGTTTGTTTTTGTTGTTGTAAGTAATATATTTGTGATATCAAAATGATATTAAATAAATAGCGCGATTATGAAAACAAATGAGAAGAGCTTTAGTGGATTCAGGGCAAGTGGCTTCCTGATGATCGTGGTGGAGATCCTGCTTCTGGCAGCATCTATATGGGTATTCACTCTCGCTGATACATATACGGTGTGGGCAATTGTGGGAGGTATTGTAGGAATTGTACTTTTCATCTTACTTTTGTGCGGTTTCTTTTCGCTGGAGCCTAATGAAGCTCTGTTGATGGTCTTTTTCGGAAAGTACAAAGGAACCTTTCGCGATACCGGCTTTTATTGGGTCAATCCTTTCATAAGTAAAAAGAGATTGTCTTTAAGGGCTCGTAACTTGGATATCCCCCCTATTAAGGTAAATGATAAAGTGGGGAATCCGATCATGATCGGTCTGGTATTGGTCTGGAAACTCAAAGATACTTATAAGGCAATGTTTGAAATTGACGCTCAAACCATGGCCATGAGTTCCGCAGCTACAACTGCCGGTAAGCATGGAAGTGCTCAGGTGACTGTGATCAATTCGGTTGCCAATCGTATGAATGCATTTGAGAATTTCGTCAAAATACAAAGTGATGCGGCTTTGCGTCAGGTAGCCGGACAGTATGCATACGATGATACGGAGATGCATCTGGATGCCATAACCCTTCGTTCCGGAGGAGATGAGATTAATGAACAGTTAGAAGCACAGGTCAACGAACGTCTGGCTATGGCGGGGATAGAAGTAGTGGAAGCACGTCTCAATTACCTGGCGTATGCTCCGGAGATTGCGGCAGTCATGTTGCGCAGACAACAGGCTTCGGCAATTATTACGGCACGTGAGAAGATCGTGGAGGGTGCTGTTTCCATGGTGAAGATGGCACTTCATAAACTTGCCGAAGAAGATATTGTAGAACTGGATGAAGAAAAGAAAGCGGCTATGGTGAGCAATCTGCTGGTTGTTCTTTGTGCAGACGAAGCGGCTCAACCGGTTGTAAATACAGGAACTTTGCATCATTAAATACATATTGCTATGAAAATTAGTACTATACGTGTTACCAAAAAGTTCTTTATCTTGCTGGCAGTCATAGGACTGAGTACTTTATCTCTCTTTGCTGGGCAACCGGAAGAATTTGCCGAGAAAATATTTAATTATATGCGGCAGGGTAGGGGAGATTCTATCTCTTTGTATGTACAGGAAGATCTACGCCCTCAGATGCCGCCTGCTATGTTTGGTCAAGTCTTCTCTCAGCTTGAAATGCAGATGGGGACTTATCAATCCAAAAGTGACTGGAGAGTGGAGAATGTACAAGGGATGACGGTTGTTACTGCAGATATAATATTCAAAAAAACGGGTTTGCTGTTTCTTTTATCTACCAATGAAAAAGGAGAGATAAATGGTATTCACTTTATGCCTCTTCCCGCTGTATCCGTGAAAGAGGAAAATGAGCATGATATTGTGATCCGTTCGGGAGATTATGAACTCCCGGGGATATTGAAACTACCCGATGGAGAAGGACCTTTTCCGGTTGCTGTGCTGGTACACGGATCCGGTCCACATGATCGGAACGAAACGATAGGGCCTAATCAGGTATTCCTGGACATGGCTAATTTATTGGCTCAGCAGGGTATTGCTACAATCCGTTACGACAAACGAACATTCGTATATGGTGCGCAGTGGGAAAAAGAGGGAAAGGGCACCTTTGATGAGGAGACCACCGACGATGCGGTAGCAGCCGTGTGGCTGGCCACCACTCTTCCCGAACTCTCTTCGGTATATGTGATAGGACACAGCCAGGGCGCTATTATGGCTCCCCGTATTGCTCAAAAGGCAGGTGACGTAAGAGGAATTGTAATGATGGCAGGTACTCCCCGTCCGCTCCATCACCTGATTGCGGAACAGTTTGAATACCTGCATTCTCATCAACAACCGGGTCTGACACAGGAGTTGGTAGACCTTACGAAAGCACAGGCTGCTAATTTGGATCTGTATGGAACAGAAGGATATGATCCTTCTCTGGGGGTTCCTATGGGAATTGGTTCCGAAGCATACTGGAAATTTGTGTTGAAATACAATGCATTGGAGACGCTCCGTTCGCTTTCTGTTCCCGCACTGATCCTGCAGGGAGAGCGTGACTATCAGGTGACAATGAAAGACTATGCTCTTTGGCAACAAGGAGTTGCAGATCGGCCGAATGTGAAGCTGAAAAGTTATCCGGGATTGAATCATATCTTTTCTGAAGGAGAAGGCCTTTGCCTGCCCGCGGAATATGAAAAGAAAATGTCGATAGCCCCGTATGTGATAGAAGATATTGCATCTTTTATTCATAACAGAAAATAATATTTAAAAGAGGAGTTCTTATTGTGGCAAAGAAAGAGTCTTCAACAAAAAGTTTTGTATTGCGCATTGATGCGGAAACCATGGAAGCCATTGAAAAATGGGCTGCCGATGAATTTCGTAGCACCAACGGGCAATTGCAGTGGATCATTGCAGAGGCTTTGAAAAAGAGCGGGAGACTGAAAAAGAATAAAACAAACGAACCAAAAACAGACGGAAAAGATGCTTAATTTAGGTTTTTACTCAGGAAGAAACATGCCGAATATACGGCTTACTCCTACTATGGCGGACCGAATAATGGAACTGCTGGCTCTCTTATTATTGATAGGAGGTTGGGTATTTGCTTTTGTTACACACGTAAAGGGAGGAATTGAATTTTCCAAAGATCTGTGGATCAGTCTGGGGATAAATACTTTTGCCTTTCTCCTTGCAGCAGGTATAGCATATATCCCCATTCGATTTGTCAATTTCCCGGTTCGCGTCCATGAAGGGAATATGGTGGTTCAATATAGATATGCAACCCGGTTTTGTCGCGTATTGAACATTGTTATTCAGTTGCTTTGTGTAGGAGGGGTATTGTATTTCTTTCATGACTTTTATGGCATCTCTCCCGAGGCTATACATAATATGTTTCTGGCAGGCGCCGGGCTTTTCCTGATTCTTTTTCTGGGATATTATATACTTGCAATAAGGCATAGATAATACCCTTGTATCTCTTATGGGTTTGTGTATTCAGGAGGCTATGAAATTGCCGTTTCATAGCCCTCTGCGCATTTTTAGTGAATATTAACTATGTGGTTTAGTTTTGGAACGAAAATTTTTAGTTTATTTGTCGTATAAAATAGATCTATATGAAAAAGTTGACTGCAAAAGAAGAGGAACTGATGTGCTTTTTCTGGGAGAAAGGGCCTTTGTTTGTAAAAGAATTGCTTGGATTCTATGATGAGCCCAAGCCTCATTTCAATACACTTTCCACCATTGTTCGTGGACTGGAGGAAAAAGGATTCTTATCGCATCATATCTTTGGTCATACGTATCAGTATTTTGCCGTAATCAGTCAGGAAGAGTTTCGCAATCAGACTCTCAAAGGGGTGATCCGTAAGTACTTCAACGATTCTTACCTGAGTGTGGTTTCTTCATTGGTGAAAGAGGAAGATATTCCGTTGGACGAACTGAAGAAACTGATCGAAGAAGTGGAGAATGCTCATAAGAAATAAAAAACCGATTCTTTCTAAGCAGATTATTTTATCCTATAGTTAGCCGGAATATGGGTACATTCTTTGTCTATATACTAAAAACATCCTTTTGCCTTGGGGGCTTTTATCTT
>DALZBD010000432.1:0-3771 GCA_031977515.1 Bacteroides sp.
GACGAGAGAAGTTCCACAGCCTTAGCAGTGACCTGTCAGT
The DNA here is from genome assembly GCA_031977515.1 of Bacteroides sp. Taxonomy (GTDB): domain Bacteria; phylum Bacteroidota; class Bacteroidia; order Bacteroidales; family Bacteroidaceae; genus Bacteroides. The sequence continues at coordinate 41 of DALZBD010000432.1, forward strand.
AGGATATCTTCACTAAGTATATGGATCACACCTCTTTTCTCAACGTGTTGTCTCCATCGTATCCATAGAGACTTTTGATACATCTACTTAAAATTGTACCTGAGGAGCCTGGTCTGCGCCTTCCTGTGCTTCGAAATAGGCCCTTGTACGGAAACCAAACATTCCGGCAAATATGTTTTTCGGGAATCTGCGTATTGCGGTATTGTATTCCCGTGCGGCATTGTTGAAGTTGGTACGGGCTACATTGATCCGGTTTTCCGTACCTTCCAGCTGCGCCTGCAATTCCAGGAAGTTCTGGTTGGCTTTCAGATCGGGATAGCTCTCCGCTACAGCAAGCAACCGCCCCAGCGCAGAAGTTACCCCTGCCTGTGCCTGCTGGTATTGTGCCAGGGCTTCCGGAGTAATGTTGTTGGGGTCGATAGTCACCTGAGTGGCACGGGAGCGGGCTGCGATCACCTGTTCGAGAGTCTCCCGTTCGTGGGTTGCATATCCTTTGACTGTATTCACCAGGTTGGGTATAAGATCCGAACGACGTTGGTATTGAGTTTCCACATTGGCCCATTGGTTGCTTACGTTTTCGTCCATAGCTACCAGGCCGTTGTATGAGGTGACTCCCCAGATCACAAGGACGGCTACCACGGCCAGAATGATAATTAATGATTTTTTCATAATGTTGAATGATTATATAATATAGTTAAGTTGATCCATCTGAATGGTGGGATCAGAACCGGGTTCCGGCACCTCCGCCGCCACCTATACCTCCGCCGAAGCTTCCTCCTCCGAATCCGCCTCTTCCTCCGAATCCACCGCCCATTCCTCTGCCGAGCATACCACCTCCGAGTCCGCCTATGACAGGCCCCATACCTCCGCGGTAATTATCATCCTGCGATTCTACGCGACGGGTCAGTTTGTATCCGCAGTTGCTGCATACATACGTAATATCTTCTACTTTGATCCCGTTCCTGCGTGAGACCAGTTGACTGTTGGTACGTTGCAGTTTGGGCTTTCCGCATCGTGGGCATCGTTTGATGCGGCGGTTGATGAGGTAGGTAGAGAGCATGGACATCAGCAGGAAACCTATAAAAATAAGGAGTAAAACAGGAAAAGCACTATTTGCAGAGTTGTCTCCGGTATTGACATCTGTGCCCTGCAGGCGATTGTATACGGCACGTACACCCACAATCATCGCCTGATCCCAGTTGCCCTGTCTGAGATAAGGCAGCATTTCTGTGGTCTGAATGCGTTTGGCTATGGCATCCGGCAGATCCCCTTCGAGCCCGTATCCGGTATAGAACTGAATGCATCTCTGATCGGTAACGAGCAGAATGACCAGTCCGTTGTTTTTGCCCTGCTGACCTACTCCCCATTGGTTGAGCAGTTGATGGGAGAAGTCGAAACAGTCTTCCTCACCGATGGAGGGTACTGTGATGACTACCGTTTGTATGCCTGTAGAGTCTTCGAGGGCATAAAGCAGGCGATTGATCTCATTTTTTGCCTGCTGGGATAATATATTGTCGGGGTCGGAAACGTATTGGGTACGATCGGCCAGGTACACTTTAGGTATGTTATTTACTGTGTATGTCTTCTGCTGTGCCTGGATCTGCAGACACAAAAACAGACAGAAGACAAACCATAGTTTCTTCTTATCCACTGATTCTTTCACCTGTATGTTGCCCATCTTTCTTCTTTTTTTACACATATATATACCTGTCATAGGGTAGTTTTGGGAGTGACAGGGAGTTCATGGCTCCGGTTGCACTTTCCCCTGCAAACGATCAGGTGCTATCCACTACTCAATCTGAGGTAGAGTCGTGTGTAACTGCTATAACGCAATTCTTTTTAATAAGTTCTCCGGACTCAGAGGCTTTTAAAACCTTTAACCCCTTTCGGACGAACGAGATCCGGACGGGCCGTGAAGGATGGAATAAGGAATGGGAATAAGATGAAATAAAGAATGGAAATAAGAAGAGGATGTGTCAAAAGAGAGATCAGGGAATGTACCGGCTTACAAAATGGTGTACTCTTTCGGTATATTCGTTCTTATGATCCTTATAGGAAAGGGCATGTTTCGAATCGGGAGCCAGCCACAGTTCTTTAGGCTCCGGTTTGGCTTCGTAGAGTGGAAATACCATCCAGGTGGGTACAAAGGTATCGGCATCTCCATGGATAAAGAACATCGGTAAGGTGCAGCGTCTGACCTGACCGAGTGCGGAGGCTTCTTTGAAATTCCATCCGTATTTCTTCTGGCAGAGCAGGCTGGTGGTATACATCAGAGGAAAAGGCGGCAGGAAGAAATTACGCCGGAGCTCGTTGGAAAACTCGTCCCAGACACTGGTGTAGCCGCAATCTTCTACCAGGCACTGTACATAGGGTGGGAGTGACTCTCCCGACAGCATCATGACGGTTGCTGCTCCCATGGATATACCATGTACGGCCATGTGTGTGTTCCCACCGAAAGTAGCATTGGCCACATCCATCCACTGGAGCACATCGAGACGGTCTTTCCATCCCATCTGGATGGCTTTTCCTCCGCTCAGCCCGTGATACTGGAGGTCGGGCAAAAGCACATTGTATCCCAGATCGTGATTGTACAGATAGCCGATCATGAGCATCCGTACGGCATTGTCGGTATGTCCGTGTACAATGACAGCGGTGCGATGGGTGGGTTTTGAAGCAGCAATGTAAAGAGCATGCAGGGGAATGCCTTCCGGATTGATAATGGAGGTATCCCGTAGGGCGCCGGCCAGGTTCAGGCTGTCTACCCAGGATTCCAGGAAATCATAGCGATCGTACATAAACCGGTAAGAACCTTCTATATCTTTGCCCCGGTTTTTGGGGGTAAGGGAATAGTTGAGCATTACATGGCTTGCGATACATCCCGAAAGGAGAAATAAAGACAAGCATGCAATCATCAGGCAGAACGTATGTTTCCGGAATAGGTCTCTCATGAAATAACTGTCAGGTTATCTGTTCTTTTATATTTATAGAAGTTCTTTAGACAAAAGAACATAAGAAACAAAAGAAATTCAGAGATACCTGAATAATTTATAGAGTAAGTATGTGTTCTTTTGTTCCTCTGTCTAAAAACAGCTTTCACTGTCTCTGCCAGATCTCCCAGGCAGCAAATGCCTGGAGAAGTAACATTTCCAACCCGTTTTTGGTTACGGCTCCCCGGGCTTCCCCTTTTTTCATGAACAGGGTGATGTTGGGATTGTAGAGCAGGTCGTACAACAGATGATCAGGTGTGAGCAGGTCATAGGGTATATCGGGACAGAAATCTACTTTCGGATACATACCTACCGGAGTAGAGTTGACAATCACTTTGTGAGTATCCATGATCTCGGGGGTAAGGTCTTCGTAAGTGATCCGGCCTTCCCCGGGATTGCGGGATACATAAGTACTTTCGATACCCAATTGTTGCAAGCCATGGTATACAGCTTTGGAGGCCCCTCCTGTTCCCAGGATAAGTGCTTTTTTATGTACAGTGGGACGGATCAGAGGTTCGATAGATTCACGGAATCCGATGATGTCTGTATTGTAACCTTTGAGTTTTACCTTTCCTTTCTGACGGAGGATCTGGATCACATTCACTGCTCCGATCGCGGCTGTGACCTCGTCCAGTTCGTCCAGGTAAGGGATCACCTGCTCCTTGTAGGGTATGGTCACATTCAGTCCATGCAGGTCCGGTGTCTGGGAAATGACTGCAGGGAAATCTTTGATATCGGGGATCT
>DALZBD010000433.1:0-3769 GCA_031977515.1 Bacteroides sp.
CCTTCCTAAATTCTCTCTTCAATATGACTTCAATTCCGGCAACAATATATATGTAAATGTAGCCAAAGGATATCGGTCGGGAGGATACAATGTACAGATGTTTTCTGACCTTATTCAGTCTTCGTTACAGAACGATATGATCACTAACATCGTTAACAATGTAGAAGAGACATTGGAACAATTAGCAGCAGCCGGCATGCCGGATCGTGTCATACAGATGATCAAGTCCAATCTTCCCGAAGCGGGTGAAGCACCGAACATCAAAGCCTCTACTGTATATAAACCGGAATATAGTTGGAATTACGAAATCGGTTCTCATCTTACACTTGCAGATAGCCGGGTATGGCTGGATGTGTCCGCATTCTATATGGATACCAGGAATCAGCAGATCGCCCGGTTTGCTAGAAGCGGTATGGGGCGCATAACTGTGAACGCAGGAAAAAGTGAGAGTTACGGGGCAGAAGCCGCATTACGCTCTATGATTACGGATGCTTTTGGTATTAACTTCTCTTATGGATATACGCACTCTACATTCAAAGACTATGAAACACAAGAGCAGGAAGAGTCAGAGCATACAAATGAAGATTCAGACGCATTGCGTGAGGTAACTAATTACAAAGGCAATTACGTACCCTTCGTTCCCCAACATACACTGAATATCGGTGCCCATTATACCTGGACACTGTCTGCATCTTCCTGGCTGGATCAGATCCGCATCGATGCCAACTACACCGGTGCCGGAAAGATCTACTGGACCGAGAAGAACAACGTGAAACAGAATTTTTACGGCACGCTCAATGGGGTACTCAGCTTCATCAAAGGAGGAGGTCAGGTAGATCTGTGGGTACGTAACGCACTCAATGAGAAATACAATACTTTCTATTTTGAGAGTATGGGCAATGGATTCGCCCAGAAAGGACGCCCAGTGCACTTCGGGGTGAATCTCCGTTGTCGCTTCTAAAAGAGAAGTTTTATTTAATTTAGTATGGGGCGAAATATTCTCCTCAAGCGGAAATTCCAAACGTCCACAAACGTCCAGCGGGAGTTGCACTCCCGCTGGTTCTACTATCAGGACTTATAGTCCGCTATCATCCATTTTTCCTATTGATAAGTAGTTCCTATCGGAGTAAAACTCCTTATAATAAACAGTCGGGGAGTACAACTCCCTTCCGACTGGCTGGCTGGAACTGTCTGAATTCCCTTCAGACTGACTAAACTTCCCTTTGGCTTAGACGGGTTACTTAAGTTGTAAGGATATAAGGATAAAAGGGTTACACCCTTTGTAAAAGATGGTGTAACCCTTTATATTTTAGTTATCGAGTATTTCCGGAAGATCTTCTCTCTAATTATCTCAGAACCCGAAATACCACGTGGCAATAGAAAAGTAGATCATCACCCCGGTGATATCAGCAATAGAGGTGATCAGCGGTGCACTGGCTGTGGCAGGGTCCACTTTGAAGCGTGTAAAGATAAAAGGCAATACCAGACCGATCATACTACCTGCTATTACATTGAGTACCATCGTGGCTGCTACTACCAGCACCACTTCCGGAGCGCGGAAACTTGCTACAGCCGATACAGCCAGAGCCATGGTAATCCCCAGCAACAGAGAGACAAATAACTCTTTGCTCAACAGACGCATCCAGTCTTTCATCTGTACATCTCCCACTGCCAGCGCACGGATCATCAGAGTCGCAGACTGCGACCCCGCATTACCGCCACTATCGATCAGCAGAGGGAGGAAGAATACCAATGCAACGACCGACTCGATCACATCAGAGAATCCTGCAATAGCTGCTCCCGAAAAGACATTCATAAACACCAGTGCCACCAGCCATACAATACGCTGGCGATACAGATAGATAATACGTGCTTTCAACGGGTTGGAAACCACATCCTGCAACGAACCGAACTTCTGGAAGTCTTCGGTAGCTTCTTCTTCCACCACGTCCATCACGTCGTCGAAAGTGACAATACCCACCAGAGTATTATTGGTATCTACTACCGGAAGAGCCACGCGGTCCTGTTCCTGGAAGATCTTTACGGCTATTTCCCTGTCTTCCTGAGCATTCAGCGCCACTACTTTGTTGTCACACAGGTCGGCAATGGTCTGGTCGGGAGAGGCCAGCAGGATCTCTTTGATACGCAAGTCGTCAAGGAGTTTCCACTGATCGTCTACCACATAGATGACATTCAATGTTTCCGAATCCCGACCATAGGTACGGATGTGATCCAATGCCTGAGGCACGGTAAACCATGGTTTTACAGCCACATACTCCGGTGTCATCAATCGTCCGGTACTGTCTTCGGGATATCCCAGCAGGCTGATCGCGATCCGACGCTCTTCATTGGAGAGCATCTGCATCAGTCGCTGAACCACCTTACCCGGCAATTCTTCGAAAAAAGCGGTACGGTCGTCAGGGTCGAGATCATTGAGCAGGTTGGCAATCTCATTGCTATGCTCGGCAAGGCCTTTGATGATCTGTTCCTGATCTTCCTGAGATAAGTGGGAAAATGTTTCGGTAGATAACTCACGGGGAAGCAACCGGAAGAGGATGAGTGCATCGGTAGAAGAGAGTTCTTCTATGATCTCTGCGATCTGTACGGGTTGAAGTTCGTTTGCTTCTTGTTTCAGGGATTTCCAGTTCTTATCTTCAATAAGCTTCCGGAAAAGGAGGATGATTTGTTCTTTCATAAGGCTTCCTTACATTTTCTCTGTAAGGAAAACCCACAACGAGGACCTTACAGAGGAATTAATACTTCTGTTTACTACAATTGTAACTATAATACGGTCCTTCGTCCATATCGTGAAATTTTAATTGTTTTTAAAAATCCGCCGCAAAGGTACGATTTAAAAGATAAACAGCAAGCATGCTCTATGGAATAATTGAACCCAAGTAACCGTTTTTTGTTCGGAAGCAGTCCCCGGACATAGGGATGTATATTATTCTATTTCGGCAATAAATATATAAAGATGAGACACAATGAATCAAGATGAGACATAATGAATCAAGATAAGACACAATGAATCATGATGAATCCACTTGTTCATATTCATCCCTGTTACTGTACTTATCTTTGTATCACAAGAGTTCCGGAACCTCTTTGTAAGTACAATCCATTTTATAATTTAAATTTAAAAAGTATGGCTATTGTTTACAAAAAAACAATCAGAGAAAATCCAAACAGTCGGGATACAAAGAAGTATTATCCGCAGTTGGTGACACTTGGCAAAAGTGTAGATGAAGATTATATCGCTCATCAAATCAAAGAACTGAGTGCACTTTCCAAAGGAGACATTCAAAGTGTGATAACCAATTTTCTGGATGTGGTACGCACCGCTTTATACAGCGGGCATTCCGTAAATCTGAGAAACTTCGGGATCTTTAGCTTGTCGGCCAAGACAGAAGGTTCTGAAACAAAAGAAGGCTGTACGGCTAAAAACATAAAAACAATCCGTATCAACTTCAGAGCCTCAAAAAGTGTTCGTCCCAATATGAATGCGACGCGCGCAGATGATAAGATCAGCTTCATCGACCTGGACGCCTATCTGAGGAAAGTAACGGGAGGAAATTATGTGCCTGATGAGGAAGACAATGGAGAAGGCAATAGCGGAGGAAATGCATTAGGATAGCGCACTCTCCCCCAATCCACAGAACAAGAGAAGCCTGGAGCATAGCTATATGCCTCCGGGCTTTTTAGTTGTTAGAGGTGTCATTCAGATAAAGAAAGGGGGTGTATACCGATTGACACTTTCCTAAGTTTTCTC
>DALZBD010000434.1:0-3757 GCA_031977515.1 Bacteroides sp.
GGATGATCGTAGATTCTTTTGCGCATGAAGTGACCGGATCGCCTTATGTATTTCCCATTATTCAACCGTCCGGGAAAAACGACCGGCTGCAATACGAGAATGCCCTGCGCATACAGAACAACAGGCTTAAGAAACTGGCTGCCCATGCACAGATCCACCGCCCGCTCAGCACCCATGTGGCCCGCCACAGTTGGGCAACGGTAGGAAAGATGCTTGATATTCTCGTGGCGGTGATCAGCGACGGTCTGGGACATACCACCCTGACAACGACTTCCATCTATCTGGCTCTTCTGGAAAACAGGGTATTGGACCAGGCCAATGAACTTATCGCACAGGCGGTTACCGGGGAATAGACAGGATTTTACCGGTACATGTATCCATATATATTTTTAGACAGAAGAACAAAAGAACAGATATGTAGTCTGTGAACGATCGACAGAGTCCGGATTTCATTACATGACTGTGTTTTTCAGGTGGAAGAACATAAAAACAGATATTTATTTTGCAATTTGTTTGTATAGAATGAATTTCTTATGTTCTTTTGTTCTTCTGTCTAAAACTCTTATTTCAGTCTATATGTCTGGCAACCGGATCATGCGTTTTTACATTCCGTCATTTGGTAAGTGACAGAAGCCTGTTTTTTCTACTCTGTCAGATGGGGGCAAAAGTAAGGGATTGTTTTTACTTATTCGTTTTCAAAAACACCCTTTTTTGTGTCAATCCTTACCCGGACGGCTGACTTCCGCGCGGATCTGTCCGGGTGTCTTTCCCAATGCCTCTTTGACATACTTGGCAAACTGCTGGGACGACCTGAATCCATACTCCTCGGCGATGTATTTATAGGGTTTGTTTGTGGTGGTCAATTCTCTGTATATGATCCGTATCTTCCCCTCTTTCATCCACTTATAAGGTGTAGTGGCGAAAACTTTTACAAACTTCCTCGAAAATTGCCTGGGCGTCATGTGCATCGAATCAGCCAGTTCGGCTACATTTTTATAACGCCTCCAGTGCAGACGGATGTGCTCTGAGAAGACAGTATCGGCACTGATGATGCAGTAGAGAAAATCACAGATCTCCTCCTGCGGATAGTACCAGCGGACCATCATAAAAAACTCCCTGATCTTCATCTCAAAGAAAACCCGGCATCTGATGCCATCGTTGAGAATTGCCAGGAGCCCATCCAGGAAAGTCCAGATATGAGAGTTGATCTCCAGTGTGCTGAATTTCCGGGTTTGCGGCAGATAGTCATTTTGTATCTGCCTGTTTCTGAGCATACTGAGTTTTTCTACGTGAAAACCATCACACAGTTGCAAGGTCTCTGTAAGCCTGAATACCAGTACCACAGACCGTGTCAGTGCCCGGTAAGTGTATGTATGCGCGGCAGGCAAAAAAAGGATCTTTCCTTTGATTCCTTCATACTCTGGAAATCCCCGGAATCCCAGTTGCATACGCCCTTCAAGGAAAAACAGGACCTCATTCTGATGGAGTTCCAGTATCCGTGTGGTCCCTTTGTCAATTCTTACCACTTCTATCTGAGGACGGGCGCTGTGATCAAAGTGCATACAGCTTTCATGTTGCGTGTAATTCAATAGTTCCATGCTTCTCTATCTGATTGATACTTAATATGTTTTACAAATGTTTTAAAAATCTGTCCGCCATTGGAGATAAAAATTTCTTTTTAAATGCTCTTTATCAGGAAGTTAAACCAACACATACGGTAGCCCCGATAGCCCGATGTTTACAAATGTTTGACTTTCCTGTTTTCACGGATGTGAGGCTTATCTGTAAGCTACTAATAATCAATACTATTGACCACCAAATTTATCTGTTTCTGTCACTTACCAAGTGACAGAAAGTAAAACACCGCCTCCGGGAGGCTACGAAACAGTAAGAAAAATGAAGAATTCACGGTTATCAAACACAAGCAATACGTTGCATACAAGTAGTAAAGACAATGGCTTCGCATCCAGTGACAGTCTCCTGTTCAGCGACCGTTTTCAGCTGATATACCAACATCTCGGAGTATTTGGATGTATGTATGTCCTGAGAGGAAATCAGGGAATAAGCAAAGAGGAGTTTCTGGTCGAAACCTGCCTTTGCCCCACCGGTCTGTCTGCGGTTCTATCTACCCTGATGAAGTATAGCATTATACTGAGGCGGAAAGGATTGCTTCATCTGAACCGGAAACTGTTTTACAATCTGACCTTGTGGGACCTGCTGCTGATCTGCGAACCGTGGCTGATACAACCTCCATCGGGTACGGATGAGGATGCCTGCTCCACAGAAGACTACCGCAAATTCCGGGAGTTTGCTTCGGGAGTGAATATAAGCCAGTCCTATATCAGTTAGACAGTTTGCATTCTGAGAAACAAGAGATCCGGGAAGGCAAGGTATTATCCGAAATGGCAGGATATATGGAGATGCACACGGAGACGCAAAGTATTGCGTCTCTACAGGTGGATGCCTTCCAAAGAAACCGACAAAGACCATACAGACACGACTTATTGAATCTTATGAATAGATCCTTCTTAATACTTCTGTTACTCGCAGCCTCCGGACTGCTTTCCGCGCAGCAGGCAGCTCTGAAGAGTAATCTGCTTTACTGGGGCACCACCACTCCCAACCTGGGTGTGGAAATTGCCCTGGGGCCCCGGCTGACCCTGGATATCACGGGGGCTTACAATCCGTGGACCTTCGACAAAGGCGATAAGCTGCGCAAGCTGCAACACTGGCTGGTGATGCCCGAACTGCGTTTCTGGATCTATGAGAAATTCGACGGGCATTACTTAGGTATTCATCCTTTTTTCGGAAGCTACAACGCCGGAGGGGTGAATCTGCCCGTGGTACCTCTGTCTGGTATGAAGACACACCGGTACGAAGGGTACGGTACAGGTGTGGGTTTATCCTATGGCTATCAGTGGTACTTAGGTGCTCACTGGAACTTAGAGGCCACGGTGGGTGTAGGCTATGCCTACCTCAACTACGATCGGTATGCCTGCTACAAGTGTGCGGACCTTACCGGGAACGCGCGCAAACACTGGCTGGCACCTACCAAAGCCGGTATCTCATTTATCTACCTGTTCACCTCCAAGAAATAACAGCTTTATGAAACGATCCCATCTATTCTATCCTATATTCCCTCTCCTATCCGTTTTATTACTTACCTGTGCTCCCTGCCTGGGTCAGGCGCGTGACGACTATGCCGGATCGGTAGAAGTCATTGCCGTCACTTTTGCCGAAGAGGACGACAGCCTGAAGATCGGACTGGACATCCGGATCACTGCCCGGGCATTGTCCCCACGCCAGAGCTGGACACTGGCGCCGCTGCTGCGGGGTGGGGATCACAGCCTGGGACTACCGTTTGTCCTGATCAATGGCAGGCAGAAAGGCAGGCTGCATCATCGCAAGAGGGTATTCAGGAATACTGAGTGGATGAACCACCCACCCCATATCCGTATCGATATTCCGCAGGATACCGATACGCTTCTGCAGTATACCCTCGCCTGCCCTTACGAACTGTGGATGGATACGGCTCGTCTGGAGATCCGGCAGGAACTTTTGTCCCCGGCGGGCAGAAAACAATTATTCCTGATCGGTGGCTTTCCCCAGGTAGCCTTGCAGTCACGGGAGCCCTACCAGGTCTCTCCCCGCATCAATTTCCTGCTCCCGGAGCGGGAGGAGAAACAGCGCCGGGTGCAGGGACAGGCCTTTCTGGACTTTGCCGCAGGCAGGTCGGTCATCGTTCCGGGATTCCGGC
>DALZBD010000435.1:0-3750 GCA_031977515.1 Bacteroides sp.
CGCCATTTCACTGAACCGGCCGCTTCCCCAGCCTCCGATAGAGAGCATTATTTTCAACTCAGGTTTCTGAATTCTCAGGGCAACGATTTGCCGGAGACGCTCTTCGTTGTCCACCCTTACTCCATCGAATGTCTCATTTACATGACCAAACGCATAATTAATATGGGTCATATACGTGGGATCAGGCATTGTCTGACTCCATGAGGTAACATAGGCAATAATCACTTTTTGTTGTACCTCTTCTTTTTTTGTCTGGGCATTGGTACATCCCACGCTCAGTATCCACAAGGATAAAATCAAAAATTTAATGCTTTTCATCTTGTATTTTGTATGAAAATCCGTTTCACATTACTACTATTATTTAAAACCTGTTTTTACCTTTATTCGGCAGACTGACGGATACGTGACCCTATCAGCGCATAATAAAGCATAAACAGTTCACCAAAAATCACAAGGAACCAGGACCATCTCCAGCCGTTCATCAGGTCGGCCAGCAGCCCCTGACACAAAGGCAATATAGCACCACCCACTACTCCAATCATAAATACTCCCGAAGCAACGGAGGTATATTTTCCTAATTTGGCTACAGACAGGGTAAATATAGCTCCCCACATGATCGAGTGGAAAAGTCCTACGGCAGTAAGCAGCCAGGGATTATTCATAGCAATAGCCAACACCGTAAGTACAGTGGCCGATACAGTAGTTACAACCAACTGTATACGCGGTGGTATGGTGCGTAGCGAACTTCCCACCAGACGCCCGATAAGCATACCACCCCAGTAGAGGGTAGCCATCAACGCAGGATCTCTGTTTACCTCAATCGCATACATATTGATATTGGCTCCTATGCAGACCTCTACACCTACATAAAAGAAAATAGCGACTACTCCCAGGGTCAGGTGACTGAAAGACCATACACTCTTTTCCAATTTCTCTCCCTCTTCGGCCTTGGTACCCTGTATATCAGGTAAGGAAAGCCTCATCAGGACACATACAACAATTGCGATAACCCCCATCAGAGAAAGAAAGGGGGTCATCAGTTGACTCACCTGTACATTCTCCATAGCCACTCCACCGAAGACAATTCCCGTCACAAAATAAGGAGCAAGAGTTGTACCGATCGAATTGGCCGAACCACCTATTGCCATCCGTTGAATAGGTTGAGTTCCCTTTACGTAACAGGCCGTAAGATACGGATTAATAACAACCTGTAAAATAGTGGCGGAAGCACCCACGACAAAAGACCCCAACAGAAAAATAAAAAAACCTGTCGGAATGATATTGGTTCCCATCTGCACATTCGACTCCGGGTACCGAACCGTGAACCAGGATGAGAGGAAAAATAACCCTAATCCGGCAATCATCACAAAAAGAGATCTTACCAGCGTACCCTTATAACCATATTTCGTGATCCATGAAGAACCAATACCTCCGCAGACAGGATAGGCAAGGAACCAGGAAAATGTAATTAGTGTGGCAAACGTATTTTTCATATCTCCGACCCCTGCCAGAAATGCCTCCTTCAGAGGAGCCTGAAACTGTGTATTGGCTGTAGTCAAAAAACCTACTATCAGGAATAAAAAGACCATCGTTATAAACGGGCCTATGTAATTTACTTGTTTCTCGTGCTGTGTCATGGTATAGATCATTGATTTTAGTTATATGCAGGTAACAGAGCTGCTGCCTGAACATCGAGAATAACCTCACAGTCAGGATGTAACTGCAGGATAGATGCAGGTACATCGGGAGTTACAGGTCCTTCGATCATCTGCCTCACAATCTCTGCTTTATTTTCTCCTTTTGCAAGAAGGATGATCTTGCGGGAATGCATAATGTTTTTAAGTCCCAGTGTCAGTCCTCTCAATTGCTGGTCGGACGAAGCATTTATTTCCCTACGTATACGTGCTTCCAATGCCTCGTCCATCTGAGTGACCCAGGTCTCCCCCTCAAAAGGCGAACCTGGTTGATTAAAGCCAAGATGCCCGTTTTCGCCCAATCCCAGAATTTGCAGATCCGCTCCACCTCGTTCCTCTATAGTTTTCTGAAAAACACTACATTCTTTTTCAAAATCATCGGAAAGGGTAGGAGGCATGATGAAGTTTTTCTCATCAATTCCTAAAGCATCGATCAGTTCATTTTTCAGCATGGTGTAGCAGGCTCCGAAATAATTCCGAGGAACATTCGTCACCTCATCCACCCCAAATAGAGTGACAGTAGAGACGTCAAACGGATGCATCGTATACAAGTTAGCTATGATCTCGTGCATGTTTTTCGTTGTCCTGCCTGTTGAAAGACCTATAACTGCTTTAGGATCATTCAGGATCTCACCAATAACTCTCCAGGCTGCCAACGTATCAAACTCGTTTTCTGTGTTTACAATCGTTATTTTCATATCTTATATTTTACATATTCATAGCTACAGCACCTGCTCCCAGAAGTCCGATAAAATCCGGATTCAATTTTGTAATTACCACACCATTCGTCACAAAGCGCATGGTCACAGGATTCAGTTTCTCAAGCACCTTGGTATGGATGTATCCATCCGAGACAATGCCTCCTCCCAAAACCACAGTGTCGGGATCGCTCACCCTGACCAGGTTCATAATCAGATTGGCCAGTGTCTGTGAAGCGTTCTCCACCAACTGTACACACAAAGGATCGCCTTTCTTACTCAAGGCAAACACCTCACTGATAAGTACACGCTCTCCTTTATCTGCCGGAATATGAAGCCTGGTTTCATACCTGTCACACAACAAACGGGCGCAACGGTCAAACCCCAGTCCGGAAGCAATCTGCTCTACGCAGTCCATCCTCCCACAGCCGCATTTTATTCCCACATTCACACCCACACGCGTATGTCCGACCTCGCCCGCATTGAAGTGGCTTCCTCTGATCTGTCTTCCATTTACCACACATCCGGCAGCAATACCTGTTCCTACATTTATATATATAAAGTTTTTGGATACTTGCCCGAAACCAAATACACGCTCTGCACGTGTAGCACTTTTCACGTCGTTGTCTATGTGACAGGGAATTCCGTAGGCATCAAAAAGTTCTTTGGCAAGCGCTATAGGTTGGGTTCTGCCCGGATCTATCTGCAACCATACACCTTCTACCGGATCTACCCGGCCGATCAGTCCTACACCCATGCCTGCGGGTTTCTCTCCGGTGGCCCATCCCACTGTACGGATATAGTCGTCCAAAGATGCCTTGATAATCTCAAATGCCGCTTGTTGATTGAAATAACCGGAATCATATTTTTTGTATTTTAAAATGTTTCCTAAGTTATCCACTTCACCAATTAACAACTTTGTACCTCCTAAGTCAAGCCCTAAATATGTTTCCATTTTATTGAATTATTTATTTTTGGTTCTACCTATTTTTACGTTTACAATATTAGCCACTATGGGGAAGAGAGAGGTTGAAAATATGACAAAAAAGGTTCGAATGCTGTTTGTATGGGCAGGATATGAAGATTGGACCGCAATAAAACAGAAAGCAGAGATTTCTTTTTGGGAAATTCGTACTTATCACATACAGCAGAGAATGGTCTAATAGTAACCAAGCCATTTGGAATTGGTTACCAATTTTATTTTTGGGGTTACCGGAACTGGTCAGATAATAACATTTTTATTCTCTTGCTTTTTAATAGCGGATCGCTATGCTGACTACATCCCTCTTCGCTCTTTCTTCAGTATTTTTTCGTTTGTCAGACGCAAAGTATTGCGTCTCTACAAGTATATCATTTCC
>DALZBD010000436.1:0-3726 GCA_031977515.1 Bacteroides sp.
AGATGCAACATATTGTGTCTCTACACCGATTGTGTTTTCTTTCGAAGGTAATACGCTTGTAGAGACGCAATACCTTGCGCCTCAGAAATAAGGAAATGGAAAAAACACAAAAGAAAGAGCACTGAACACCTATAATAATTTATGCGCGGAAAGTCCTCACTATTATTCAGGGGATACCCTGAACAGTTATTCCTTCATCCCATTGTATACCGCACGACGCAAAGTACCTTCTTTGTCATCGCTGTCGTATTCCCAATACATGATCCCCAGCATACCTTTCTCCCTGACAAAGTCGCATTTTATTGCAATGGAACGACTGTCTTCATAGCTGCATACCATCTGTCCGAGTGAATCCGTGAGATAGGGAACACAGGAGGTTTCGTCCCATGCGGCGATATACCCTTCCAACTGAAGGATTTTCTCATAATTGATATATTCCGGTAGGGGGGCTACGGCATGGCCAAAGAATGGTACACCTAACACCAGCTTTTCTATAGGGAATCCGGTTATTACATGGGCCTCTACTGCTTCCTGGCACGAACCGTATTGGGTACGTTCCGAGGGATAAACTGCAGCATGGTGATAAGGAGGATGGTTGATATCGTAGGTCATGATATTTACAAAGTCCACTACCGGTTCGATGGCACGAAAATTGATGAACTTTCCACTCGCATCCGAAGCCAGTGTAAGTAAACCCCCTTTTCCAATGGCAGAGCGTATGTCCTGCATCATATAAGTGAAGTTTTCGGTATCGTCCGATGAAGCCGAGATATTAGCTATGCCCATAGTCGGGTATTCCCAATCAATATCTATGCCATCCACATGAAACTCTTCCATCACACGTTTGCAATCACTGGCAAAAGAGGATCGCTTCTCTTCATCGGCTGCCATCTCGCTGAATCCACCGCTGCCCCAACCACCTATAGAAAGCAGTACCTTCAAAGACGGATTGACAGATTTTAATGCTGTGATTTGTTTCAGACGTGTCTCGTTGTCTATACGTATTCCATCAAACGTATCGTTCACATGTCCGAATGCATAATTGATATGAGTGACTACATGAGGATCGAGAGTTGTGTTTTTCCAGGATGTAACGTACGCCAGTACGATCTTGTCAGGAGTCGTTGTCTGGGGAGGGTGTGATTTACAACTGTAAATAAGCATGAACAGGCATAAGATGGACAGTAGCTGTATGTTTCTCATATACAAATTGTGTGATTGAATAAATGAGTATGTATAAAAAATAGTTTTGTTTGAAAAAACAGGATTTGCCAAAGATAGATATTTTTCGTTCTGTGTGTATCCTTTTATGAGAAATAAACCGTTGTGAGGCAGACTAATTTTGTTCAGGTATATTACAGGCAGAATCTGATGCTCTGAATATTCCTCCTGTGGAAAAGAAATTGATTTTTCTGTTTTTTCCAACAGGAGAAGATAAGGCCTCTGGAGATTCTAAGTGTTAATTTTTATTTATAAAGAGTGCTTTTTTATCTCTGTATGATACATATCTGGTAACTTTTGTTATCTTTGCAAGGCGAAGAATAGCATTCTGTCTGATTAAGACAGATATAGATAAGCATAGAAAAAAGGATATTCTATCCTATACTCATAAAACTGAACAGGACTTGATGAACTACAACTATGTATAGTAAAGGGATATTGGGTGGGCAACCACTTGATATCCATATAACCAGATGTAAAAAGTAAAGGAAAGACTGCTTGTGAAAGTAGTCTTTTTTGTTTGAAAAAAAAAGACATCAAAATAAAAACGGGATACCTCAAAAATGAGATAACCCGTTTCTTATTTCTATTTATTTCTTTTGTGATCAGCTATTCATGCTCATCAGGAATTCTTCGTTGTCGCGTGTCTTTTCCAGACGATCTTTTACGAAATCCATTGCTTCGATCGGGTTCATATCCGAAAGGTATTTGCGGAGAATCCACATACGATCCAATGTCTGTTTGTCGAGCAGCAGATCATCGCGGCGTGTGCTGGAAGCCACAATATTCACAGCCGGGAAGATACGTTTGTTGGACAGATTACGATCGAGTTGCAATTCCATGTTGCCTGTACCCTTGAATTCCTCAAAGATCACTTCGTCCATCTTCGAACCGGTATCAATCAATGCAGTAGCCAGAATGGTGAGTGAACCTCCGTTTTCGATGTTACGGGCGGCACCAAAGAAGCGTTTTGGACGATGCAAAGCGTTGGCATCCACACCTCCGGAAAGTACCTTACCCGATGCAGGTGATACCGTGTTGTAGGCTCTGGCCAGACGTGTGATGGAATCGAGGAAGATCACCACATCGTGTCCGCACTCTACCATACGTTTGGCCTTCTCCAATACGATCCCGGCAATTTTTACGTGACGTTCGGCAGGTTCGTCAAATGTAGAAGCGATCACCTCCGCATTTACGCTGCGAGCCATATCTGTTACCTCTTCCGGGCGTTCGTCGATCAACAACATGATCATATATACTTCCGGATGGTTGGCAGCAATGGCGTTCGCTATATCTTTCATAAGAAGGGTCTTACCCGTTTTGGGCTGTGCCACGATCAGACCACGCTGACCCTTTCCGATGGGAGCGAAGAGATCTACTACGCGGGCAGACAAAGAATCCGAATAACCTCCTTTGCAAAGCTTGAATTTTTCGTCCGGAAATAAAGGTGTGAGATGATCAAACGGTACACGGTCACGTACGAAGGCTGCATCTCTGCCATTTATTTTTGAAACCTTCACCAATGGGAAATATTTCTCTCCCTCTTTCGGCGGACGGATCACTCCTTCTACCACATCTCCGGTTTTCAGACCGAAAAGTTTGATCTGCGACTGAGATACATAGATATCATCCGGAGAAGACAGGTAGTTGTAATCCGATGAACGCAGGAACCCGTAACCATCCTGCATAATCTCCAGAACACCGGTTCCGGTAAGGATGTCATCAAACTCATAAGGTTTTTCCTTTTCGATCACTTTCCGTTCCTGAACGTTCTGTTGCTGATTGGCCTGACGTTGGTTGTTGTTACGGTTGTTATTATTATTTTGATTGTTGTTCTGATTGTGGAGGTTATTGTTCTGGTTGTTGTTCGCATTTCCACCTCCGTTGGCCGGACGGATGACACGCGGACGTTGCACTTGGGCAGGCACTTCCGGAGCCGGAGCAGCCTCGGTTTTGGTCATTTCGAATTTTCCCAGTAACTCCGTAGGAAGTTGCATCTTCTCAGAAGGCAGATCTTCGATAGGAATGAAATCGTCTATAGTTTCCAGCAAGATAGGTGCTTCTTCCTTCACAGGTACAGGTTTGGATGGTTTTTTGACGGCCTGTACTTTTTTCACCGGCTGAGCTGGTTTCTCAGTTTCTGTTTTTGGAGCTTCTTCCGGTTTCTGTTCGGCCTGAGGTGCAGCAGGCAGAGATACTTCAGCTTCTGCAGGTATATTTTCTACAGCAGTTTTACGCGGACGACCTACTTTCTTTTTCGGTTGTTTAGCTGTAGGATCCTGTGTTGCTGTTTCTGTTTTCTCTTTGGCAGCTTCAACAGTTTCTGCAGCAGGTTTGACCGGCGCGGAAGCTTTAGGTGATTTGGTCTTTGTATCGGTTTTGGTTACATCGCCGTTTTTCGTGGCAGAGGCGACTTTATCGTTGTTCTCTTTTTTAACAGAGACACGAGAGCGCTTCTTCTTATCATCTTTGCGTTCCTCTTTCAGTTTGTCTGCGGCTACTTTC
>DALZBD010000437.1:0-3704 GCA_031977515.1 Bacteroides sp.
ATGCGTCTCTACATCTTTTGTTTGTTCTCTTTTGAAGATATACACCCTGTAGAGACGCAGATATGCGTCTCAAAAAACAAACACAATTTAACAAAACGTTTTACTTGTAGAATAATTTTGAGATATTAAAAAAACAAAATATATTTGTAGAGACTATCTGTTGAAAAGAACAGATGATCTTTTTTTTAATATAGCCTGACGCCATCTGAACCACCACCTCCGATTCGCATTGGGGCTATCGAAAACCTACTTTTGGGCTTGACCTTCTACGCTATAAAATATAGACGTAGACTCACTTCCATATAGTAGATAGGCGCGTGGTGGTGCCTGATGGCGTTATGGACAGTGTAGTCTACGTCTTTCTTTATCCTTTAGGCTTCGCTGTGCGTATACACCGAAAGTATCAACACATGAAACAATGCTTGGTATGAAAAAGTTTTTTCACTGAGGCCGGAGTTCCAAACACATTCTACTACTGTGCGACTAACATACGCACTTCTATAGACACGTCAACACTCATTTCCCGCCTTCATTTATATAAAAACGTTCGGCAATATAGTGAAAAAACAAAAACGAGATGATAATTATTTATCTGAAAAAGTAACTTAACTAAACTGTTCTGTTGACGAAAAAAATCCAACTAATTCAAAATGAATCAGTTGGATTTTCATTATATGCTCTATCCATATAGGATAACAAATCATTATTTTCTTTCGCAGAGTGCACCTGTTAATCTAACTTCAACACAGCGAGGAAAGCTTTCTGAGGTACTTCTACATTACCGATCTGCTTCATACGCTTCTTTCCTTTTTTCTGTTTCTCCAACAGCTTACGCTTACGGCTGATGTCTCCTCCGTAACACTTGGCAGTTACATCCTTTCTTACAGCTTTAATGGTCTCACGTGCTATAATTTTGGATCCGATAGCTGCCTGTATAGCAATATCAAACTGTTGGCGCGGGATCAATTCTTTGAGTTTCTCACACATACGCCGCCCCATATCATACGCATTATCAAAATGGGTCAGTGTGGACAATGCATCTACCGGCTCCCCATTGAGCAAAATATCCAGTTTGCTCAGTTTGGAAGGACGAAAACCGTCCTGATGATAATCGAAAGAAGCATATCCTTTGGAGATACTTTTCAGCTTATCGTAGAAGTCTATCACAATCTCTCCCAGTGGCAGGCTGTAATGAAGTTCCACACGGTTGCCTGATATATATTCCTGTTTGAGCAACTCACCCCGTTTGCCCAGACACAAGCTCATAATCGGGCCGATATAATCGGTAGTAGTGATCACCGAAGACTTTATATAAGGCTCTTCAATACGATCGATGAGCGTCGCATCAGGCATTCCCCCCGGGTTGTGCACCTCGGTCATGTGTCCCTGTTTATCATAGATACGATAAGACACATTGGGCACTGTAGTGATCACGTTCATGTCAAACTCACGGTCCAGTCGCTCCTGTATGATCTCCATATGCAGCAGTCCGAGGAAGCCGCAACGGAAACCAAATCCCAGAGCCAGTGAAGATTCCGGCTGAAAAGTCAGGGAAGCATCATTGAGTTGCAACTTCTCCAGGGATGCACGCAGGTCTTCGAAATCTTCCGCATCAATCGGATAAAGTCCGGCAAAGACCATAGGCTTCACCTCTTCGAATCCGGCAATCGCTTTGTCACAGGGACGAGCCACATGGGTAATGGTATCCCCTACTTTCACCTCCTTAGAGGACTTGATCCCGGAAATAATATATCCTACATCTCCGGTACGCAGTTCTTTTCGTGGCACCATATCCATCTTCAGCACCCCGATCTCATCGGCTGCATATTCCTTACCGGTATTGAAGAATTTCACTTTGTCTCCCGAACGGATCACTCCATTGAGGATCTTGAAGTAGGCAATAATCCCCCGATAGGAATTGAAAACCGAATCAAAGATCAATGCCTGCAAAGGTGCTTCGTCGTCTCCTTTGGGAGCAGGGATCTGTTCGATCACCGCGGCCAGGATCTCATCGACTCCCATTCCGGTCTTACCCGAAGCACGGATGATCTCTTCCCGCTTACAACCCAGCAATTCCACGATCTCATCCTCCACCTCTTCGGGCATGGCATTGATCATGTCACATTTGTTGATAACAGGTACGATCTCCAGATCGTTGTCTATAGCCATATACAGATTGGAAATAGTCTGGGCCTGTACGCCCTGTGTGGCATCTACGATCAGCAAAGCCCCTTCACAGGCGGCAATGGAACGTGACACCTCATAGGAGAAATCGACATGCCCCGGAGTATCGATCAGATTCAGTACATACTTCTCATTGTTGTACATGTACTCCATCTGAATGGCATGGCTTTTGATAGTGATACCTCTCTCCTTTTCCAGATCCATATCGTCCAGCATCTGTCCGTTGGTCACCTGTATGGTCTTGGTATATTCCAACAACCTGTCGGCCAACGTCGATTTCCCATGATCAATATGGGCTATGATACAAAAATTACGTATATGTTTCATGTAAAATAATGCTCAAATAAATGGGTTATAAAGATGGCAAAAGCCTTGTCTAAGGCGCATCTTATCTTCTGCAAAGATACGCAAAAAGACAGATATAAAAAATGCGTTGAACACATATAAACGGTTCAACGCACTTTTTATGAGTAAGCTCAGATCCGGATTAGATCAGCTTTACAAAAAGATCACCTTCCACTTCCTGAGTAGAAACTTTCTCTTCTTTCAGTAACCATCCAAGACCCAGATACAGATCTTTGTCTACAAGCTTAGTTGCTTTTTTGATCTGTTTTGCAGTTAAACCTTCGGTACCATCCAGAGCTGTCCAGATTTTTCCGGCGTTTTCACCAGCTTTTACTTTCAACATTGCTTTAACATTTTTAGTTAGACATGCGTTCAAACCTGAGAAGTTATCAATCATCAGATTTTATTTCGGGGACAAAGATATTTATTTTTATGTTATATAACACATTAATAGCTCTTTTTTTCTCGAATTTGTCATAAAAAGTGGATTTTATTATCCATTTTTACGTTTTTCAATACTTTTGACCCAGATTTTGGCAGCTTCCTCTATTATCCTCACACACGGTCGTTTGGCATAATAGTGATCGGTGCGTTCATCAGGTATGGAAGAAAGAGCCATCTGCTTCGATAATCCGAGGAGTTCACCGCAACAAAGCGAACCGTTGCGCCGACGAAACTCCGCAGCAAGCTGTTGTACAAATTCATAGTTTGCCGCTTTACCCGTTTTGTCGCCGGGTATAGCACTTCCATTTTCCAGACCAGCCAGCAGAAATATTCCGCAAGCTGCGCCACAAGTCTCCCGCATCCTGCCCATTCCTCCACCAAAAGAGGCGGATATACGCAAAGCCAGATCCGGAGGTATATCATAGAGATCGGCAAACGCACCCACTATCGACTGAGAGCAGTTGTATCCCTGCTTAAAAAGACCTACTGCTTTCCCGATCCTTTCTTCCATATTTGTGTTTTTATCATTCGGGCAACTCCTGCATACGACAGGAAGCCCGGCAATTCATTTGTATTCTATTGATCGCAAATCTATAAAAAAGTATCTTTGTAAACAAAAACAGTACATGCTATGGCTACAACATTTGATATCCAACTGCCCCACTACAAGCGAGGGTTCCATCTGATCACCCGGGAAATTACTTCACAGTTGCCTCCATTGCCGGAAAATG
>DALZBD010000438.1:0-3696 GCA_031977515.1 Bacteroides sp.
TTTGTCTTTTAATGAATTTAAGTATATTAGATGTTCTACTTTCAATTTATCACTTATCTCTAAAAACGACCTTAATTACCTGATAATTACAATATTTATATTGAAAACTAAAAAATATGTTTTTCGTCGTGTACGGGCACAAAGATACAATATTTTTCGTAATTACAAAAATTGTTATATATTTGTGTCGAAAAAATGAATATTATTATTGTGTGCGAACACAATTAGGTAAAAGAATAGGATATTTACACAAAAACTTTATCTTTGTCTTTCCTTTAGGAATGCTGTGAAAACATTCCCCTTAAAAGAAAGATAAAACCAGTGAACAGAACCTCTTAATATATATGAACAGATTACCTGAACGAATCAGAATCAAAGACATCGCCCGGCTGGCCGGAGTATCGGTAGGTACGGTAGATCGTGTGATCCACGGTCGTAGCGGTGTTTCTCCTTCCAGTCGGAAACGAGTGGAAGAAATACTGGCAGAATTGGATTATCATCCGAATATGTATGCCAGTGCCCTGGCTTCGAACAAGAAGTACAATTTTTCCTGCCTGCTGCCTTTGCACCAGTCGGGAGAATACTGGACAGCGATAGAAAAAGGGATCAACGATGCGCTGACAGCTTATTCGGACTTTCACATGTCTCTGAAGTTAAGCTATTACGATCCGTATGACTATCACTCTTTTGTAGAGAAAAGCCAGGAGATTGTGGAAGAGCAACCGGACGGAGTCCTGTTTGCCCCTACGGTACCTCAATATACAAAAGGATTTACCGACAAACTCAGTGAGTTGGAGATACCTTTTATATATATAGACTCGAACATCCCGGCCGTACCGCCTCTGGCGTTCTACGGACAGAATTCACAACGAAGCGGATACTTTGCCGCACGTATGCTGATGCTACTGGCCGGAGAGGATAAAAAGATCGTGATCTTCCGCAAAATCAACGAAGGGATCGTAGGATCCAATCAGCAGGAAAACAGAGAGATTGGTTTTCGGGAGTATATGAAACAACATCATCCCTCCTGTGAAATACTCGAGCTGAACCTGCATGCCAGACGCAACAGTGACGATCACCGGATGATGGATGAGTTTTTCCAGACACACCCTGAAGTCCGGAGCGGTATCACATTCAACTCCAAGGTATATGCCATCGGAGAATATTTACTGAAAAATCCACGCAAGGGATTCAATCTGATCGGGTATGACCTGCTGGAAAGGAATGTGCTTTGCCTGAAAGAAGGAAGCGTATCTTTTCTGATTGCTCAGCAACCCGAACTGCAGGGATACAACGGGATCAAGGCCTTGTGTGACCACCTTATTTTCAAAAAAGAGGTGAATTGCATCAATTATATGCCCATTGACCTGTTGACAGCGGAAACGATTGACTTCTACCGGAATCGCTGAAAACGACTACCGGCAGAAAACAGGCAAAAGAAGACAGAGGAAAAGAGAAAACATATATATTCAATTAACTTAAAAGAGGCTCTAAGAACATGAAAACAAAGTATCTGAAGATCAATCCGGCCGACAATGTAGCTGTCGCCATTATCACGTTGCCTGCCGGCGAAAAGTTGTCTATCGATGGTCAGGAAATCGTACTCAACGAAGAAATCCCTGCCGGACACAAGTTTGCACTGAAAGATTTTTCGGAAGGTGAAAATGTGATCAAATACGGATATCCGATCGGCCATGCCACCGAAGCAAAAAAGACGGGCGACTGGATAAATGAGAATAATGTCCGTACCAACCTGGCTGGACTGCTCGACTATACATACAACCCGACAGAGGTGTCTCTGGATATCGCTCCGAAAGAACTGACTTTCCAGGGATATCGCCGGAAAAACGGTGAAGTAGGTATACGTAACGAGGTATGGATCATCCCTACGGTAGGTTGTGTCAACGGAATTGCCAACCAACTGGCCAATGCTTTGCAAAAAGAGACACAGGGAACAGGTGTGGATGCGATCGTTGCATATCCGCATAACTACGGTTGCTCGCAATTGGGAGAAGACCACGAAAATACAAAGAAAATACTCCGCGATATGGTACTTCATCCCAATGCAGGAGCAGTATTGGTGGTTGGACTGGGCTGTGAAAACAACCAGCCGGATGTATTCCGTGAGTTCATCGGAGAATACGACGAAGACCGTATCGCCTTTATGGTGACTCAGCAGGTAAGCGATGAGTATGAAGAAGGAATGAAGATCCTGCGTGATCTGTATGCAAAAGCGAGCAAAGATGTACGTACGGCTGTGCCTATCTCAGAATTGCGTGTCGGATTGAAATGTGGTGGTTCGGACGGTTTCTCCGGTATTACAGCCAATCCGTTGCTGGGTATGTTCTCCGACTTCCTGATCGCTCAGGGAGGAACCAGTGTATTGACTGAGGTTCCGGAAATGTTTGGAGCGGAAACGATCCTGATGAACCGCTGCGAAAACAAAGAACTGTTTGAAGAAACCGTACACCTGATCAATGACTTCAAAGAGTATTTCCTCTCTCATGGAGAGCCTGTAGGAGAAAACCCATCACCGGGAAATAAAGCCGGTGGTATATCCACCCTGGAAGAAAAAGCCCTGGGCTGTACACAGAAATGTGGTAAGAGCAAGGTTTCAGGTGTGTTATCTTATGGGGAACGGCTTCAGATAAAAGGATTGAACCTATTGTCTGCTCCGGGAAATGACCTGGTAGCTTCTACGGCTCTGGCCTCCTGCGGTTGCCACATCGTACTTTTCACTACCGGACGCGGAACTCCCTTCGGTACATTCGTACCGACCATGAAGATATCTACCAACTCGGGATTGGCCGAAAACAAACCGGGATGGATCGACTTCAATGCAGGGGTGATCGTAGAAGACGAACCGATGGAAAAAACCTGCGAACGCTTTATTGATTACATCCTCCGTGTAGCCAGCGGCGAAGAGGTGAACAACGAAAAGAAAGGATATCGTGAGATTGCTATCTTTAAGACGGGTGTGACACTCTGATCCTTTGATTCTATATAGAAAAGCGGCTCGAAATCACTTCGGGCCGCTTTTTTTGCTAACTGTCAATCCTATTCCTGATTTAAAACAGGATATGGATTTTTTAGATACATGAAGAGATTTACGATTTACTGATTTACGATTGAAGCAACCTTTATTATGCAGATATTTAATTGTAAATAGACCATAAATCAGTAAATCGTAAATCAGTAAATCATAAATTAATTTAATCATTTTGACACGATTACTTCCTTTGTGTCACAGACATTATTTATATCTTTGCATCTCCAAAAAATAACTTGTACAGATGAATCAGATAAATTCAGGAAAACCCAGTCCGGGATGGTGGTCACTCAGTCCGTTGTTTGTATTTCTGGGACTTTATGTATGTACCTCGATTCTGATAGAAGATGTGCAGATGCCTATCACTGTTGCTTTCCTGATAGCCTCCTGCTTTGCCATTGCTATCACCAAAGGACTGACGCTGGATCAACGGATCTATCAGTTTTCCGTAGGAGCTTCCAACAAGAATATCATGTTGATGATATGGATCTTTGTCCTTGCAGGAGCCTTCGCACAGAGTGCCCGGCAAATGGGTGCGATTGATGCTACAGTAGATCTGACTCTTCTGCTTCTTCCTGATAGACTCCTGTTGGCCGGCGTCTTTATTGCCGCCTGCTTTATCTCTTTATCCATCGGAACCAGCGTAG
>DALZBD010000439.1:0-3693 GCA_031977515.1 Bacteroides sp.
CATACTCTTGTTATTTTGCAGTTTGTTATTCATTCAATACGATCCGGTAATTCATACCTTCCGGCGAACGATGCTCCAATCCTGCCAGCAGGTCTCTTACCAAAAGTTTCGCCTCCATCGCCTTTTTGTTGTTTGCTCCGTGGAGAACGATTTGTGTCACCCGGATCATCCCTTGCCGGGGAGTGTGGCTCACTTCATATCCGTTGCGCACTTCTACCTCATCGAAGCAGTCGCCATAATGGCATCGGCAGAAGAGGCATATATCTTCCCGGGTATAGATCCTGTCGCGCGAGGTGAGCAGGTACTGGTAGATGTCTTTGCGGCCCGACTCCGGCGGGGATTTCCGTCCGCCACGGGTAGTCGTCATCAGGATGGCAGACGAAGGGTTTATGTCACAAATCTCCGGTACAGAGAGCCGCTCTGCTACCTGTATATGATTTGCAATGGCTCCGTTGGTCATGTTGTACTGCACGTTGAGGTTGGTTCGTTGCCGGATTTCTCCGCTCAGTACGATGTAGGATGACTGTTCGTCATCGTTGTCATAGGAGTTCAGTTTTCTCTCAAAGTCCGACAGATATTTCATCAGGTTTTCGGCCGTTCCGGCGATGTCTTTGTCAATGCTGGCGAAAGACATCGACTCGTCGCGGTACAGATCCAGTAGTCTTTCCAGAAAATCGCGTGCATTGATCGAATTGAATCGTTCGCTGCCACCGCGACGCACTACGTATGTACCCAATCCGGCATCGTCGTCATGGTTCTTAATCTCTTTATAGGTCTTCCCTTCCGAATCATAGACCGAATCGATAAACAGGAAATATTCGTTCTCCTCCTTTTCCAGCGGTACGATCGAAGAAAGTGGTGTCACTGTAGTGAGCGATTGCTTTCTGTAGATATTGGCTACCGGCATGCAATTGATATGTATCACCAGTGTAGAGAGTATATCCTGACCAAAGGCCGGGGGGAAATCTACCCGCAGCCAGACGAGTTTTTCACTGCGTTCGGAGAGAAATCCATCATCGAACAGCTCCTGAAGCTCTTCCGGGATCACCGCACGGTTTGTTTCCGTGATGGAGATGGCTCCTTCCGCCGTGACAAACTGGTTGTCGTATTTCTTGCGAATCTCCTCCTTCAGGTGCAGGTAGGGATCGTAGCTTCCAAACACCTCCTGCTTTTTCTGCCTGCCTTCGGGAATGCCTACCCGGGTCTTTAGTTCCCTGCCTTGCAGTGACCAGCGGGTGTGCCCAAGCAACCGGATGTATTCTTCACTGTTGTCGGTGAAGGGAAATTCAAAATAGAACGGGATATTCTCCAGGCTTTTCACACCTTTGCCCAGCTCCAGCCCTATCCATACGCTGTGTCCGAAAAGTGGGTCGCTATGCCGGCTGTTGGCAATATGTTCCTTTCCACCCCGTGGAGTCACTGCCCAGAAGCGTCTGTCGGCTATCAATGCCGCTACGTCTCCTTCTGCCAGGTTTATCTCACATACGGGGGAGAGCGCCAGCTTGCGCAGGTTGAATTTCTGTATGAAATAGGGGGCTTTGTAGACAAATTCCACTTCATGGTCTACGGTGATGATGCCGCTGATTGCCCTGGCGTGCAATATGCCGTGTGCCGGAGAAGCTGCCATCAGAAAAGAGGGTGTAAATGCCCGTGCCATCTTCTCCACGATCCGGTCTTCGATGGTATCCATATCGGCCGAGAGCCTGAATACCTCCGATGCCAATGACTCTACCAGCAGCTTCACCACGGGGTCCAGTTCGTCCACACTGCGGATATCCCACAGTGTAGCGATCCGGCTGAACATCCGGGATTTTATACTTTCTTTTGTGTTTGTGTTCTTTTTGCTCATACGCTTCTACTGCTTATTGTACTGTATGTCCAGGCAGTTAGCTCCTTGACAAAGGACCCAGATAAATGGTGTGTTTAAACCCGTGCCGCTGGTTGGTAGAGATCACCGTACCCAGGATGATGATATCTACCCGCTTGCGCACACTATAGCCCTGCATAGAGGCTTCCTCCTGGAGTGTGTCCCGAACGTCAATCTGTATGGTCATTTCGGTGAGTCGTTTTTCGTTGTGTGTGACCGACTCTTTAATAAATTTGATAAAAGTATCTTCCCAGGCAGATCTGGATACGATGTTCTCAAAATCGATCTCCCACAACCGGGTACCGAATTTTTTGTCGAACCCGTGCTCTCCGCAGTGGGTGGTGAGCAACAATCCGATGTGCTGATCGATGGATTCCAGTTCACTGCAAGGTTCCAGGTGTCCTCCGTTGTCGGAGAAAAACCTGCTGATGTCCAGGGGTAGTTTATAGTTTTGTTTCTTCATGTTATCTTCTCCTTCCGTTGGTGGCTATCGTACCGCTTCTCCAACTGGAATGTACGGCGTG
Source organism: Bacteroides sp. (assembly GCA_031977515.1). Classification (GTDB taxonomy): domain Bacteria; phylum Bacteroidota; class Bacteroidia; order Bacteroidales; family Bacteroidaceae; genus Bacteroides. The sequence continues at coordinate 2,392 of DALZBD010000439.1, forward strand.
GTAGCGCCTTCTGTCCTGTAGGGAGATGTAGCGGGAGGTGAGTCCCTGTGTATAGATCTGTCCGCTCTGTTCCAACAAACTCTGCATGGTTTCGTATACATCTCCTTCTTGTGTCAGGGTGGCGGTGAGTTCGTAAAAGACGTACCTGTCTGCATACGGATCGTAGACCGAGAAGGTGACTGTGAAAGCACCTCCCTCTCCCGGCCGGTTCTTTTCGAGGGTGATCCCGTTTCCGAGTCTCGTGCCGCTGAGCCCGGCCAGGGAACTGTCGCCTTCTGTCTGACGGGGTGCCGACAGGTATCCCAGCTCCGGTATCCGGCCTCCGGCCCAGAGTCCCAGACGCAGCAGGGAGGTAAATTCGTAGATCTTGTATGTTTTCATGTCCATTCGTCTGATCCGTATTCTTCGTCGCCTATGCGTATTCCGCGGGCCGCCAATACCAGGGTGGTCAACGGATCATCCCCTTTGGTGGTCTTCCGGTAGCGTATACAGGCAGCCTCATAGAGCACGGCGGTAAACAAGGCTCCCTCTTGCATCTCGTCGATGTTCCTGTAGAACTTTACCGTTACATCTTTTCGCAGGCTGCTCCGGGTGATCCAGGATTCCAGTTCCGGCGATAGCTTCTCCCGGAAGACCGCATAGAAAGGAACGTATCGTTTGCTGCCACTTCGTTCGAAATCCATATCAAACTCTTCCAGCAGATAGCGTTGTCCTTCGATGCTGAGTTCACAGGCCAGTATCGGATTCCGTTTGCCCGAATAAGCCTTTCCCCGTTTGAATATATTATCAAAAAATCCCATACTTATCTTTTGTTGTAATAGAGTTCGCTTTCTGTCTGAATGGCATCTGCCTCTATGGTCACTACTACCGATACGGCTTCTCTGCTGTCTGCATCGAAATGCAGACGGTACTGTACGGCTCTGGCCTGGTCGAATGTGAATTTTTCTATCACCCGTTTGTCCAGGTCCAGAGTCACAATCTCCCCGTTTTCCTCTTTGAGTGGGTCAAACAACCAGGTAAACAGTTCTTCGTCTCCGAATCCTTCCAGTACCATCCGGATCCTTCCTCCGGTAAGATCCGAAACAATCTCTCCCTTCTGATTGACACTGCGACTCAATTCATAGTCCATGTGCCGTACTTCGTACTTGCTCCGGTAATGCTGTTGTACAGTCTCGGTCCGTAGTTTGTGTATGTGCAAATAGGTTGGCATGGTGCTTTTCTTTACTTTTATTTCTTATTTTGTATACCCTATTTCTTTTTCCAGATACTATCTTCTCTTTATATAAAAGAGTTTATATACAT
>DALZBD010000440.1:0-3687 GCA_031977515.1 Bacteroides sp.
TGACGAGTAAATACGGTGTGGAAGGAGACGAACTGAGTTCTATCCTGAAATCGCCCTACGGGCTGTTGCAGGCCAATCTGGTAGCTCCCCTGTTCAATATGGGTAAAAACCGTGCGGCGCTGAAAGCCCGCAAAGCTGCTTACGAACAGGAGGTATATCGGTATGAAAAATCTGTCCTGAATACGTTCCGGGAGGCACAGAATGCCATCGTGGATTTCAATAAGATCCGTGAGGTGCATGCATTGCGCCTGAGCCTCGAAAGAGCAGCCAAAAGTTATGTCGATCTGGCACAACTGCAATACATCAACGGGGTGATCAATTACCTGGATGTGCTGGATGCACAACGCGGATATTTCGATGCGCAGATCGGACTGAGTAATGCCATCCGCGACGAACTGATTGCCGTAGTACAGGTGTATAAAGCGTTGGGGGGAGGATGGAAGTAATTTACGATTGACAGATTTTTATTAGACAGAAGAACAAAAGAACAGATAAGAAAACCAATAGATATTACACAACCTGAATTTGCCAGATGATTGATCTCTGAAAAGTTTCTTATCTGTTCTTTTGTTCTTCTGTCTATTTTCTTCTCTTTCTTATCTGTTCTTTTGTTCTTCTGTCTATATCTCTTCTCTTTCCTGTCTGTTCTTTTATTCTTCTGTCTATTCTCCTCTCTTTCCTGTCTCTTTTATTTATTCTTCTGTTTCTTTCATAATTCAGAAAAAAGAACGTAATTTGCAATGCTTTTTTTGAGGAATTTATTAACACCTTTAAATAGATTTACAAGATGACAAAAAGTGCATTGCAAATTGCCAGGGCTGCTTACCAGCCCAAACTGCCCAAAGCCCTCAGAGGTTCGGTAAAAGCCAGCGAAGGCGCTGCTACCCAGTCTGTAGCCGATCAGGAAGCTATTCAGAAATTATTTCCTAATACGTACGGTATGCCGTTGATCCAGTTTGTGGAATCGGCAGAAGCTACCTCTTTCCCTGCTATCAACGTAGGGGTGATCCTCTCCGGAGGTCAGGCTCCCGGTGGACACAATGTGATCTCGGGTCTGTTTGACGGGATCAAGACCATGAATGCCGACAGTAAACTCTACGGATTCATCCTGGGCCCGGGTGGGTTGGTAGATCACAACTACATAGAACTGACTGCCGATATAATCGATGAATACCGCAATACAGGCGGGTTTGATATCATCGGTTCGGGCCGCACCAAACTGGAAGAAACCGCACAGTTCGATAAAGGATACGAGATCCTGAAACAACTGGGCATCACTGCACTGGTGATCATCGGCGGAGACGACTCCAATACCAATGCCTGTGTACTGGCCGAATATTATGCAGCTAAGAAATACGGCGTACAGGTGATCGGTTGTCCGAAGACCATCGACGGTGACCTGAAAAACGAAATGATCGAAACTTCTTTCGGTTTTGACACCGCTTGTAAAGTATACTCGGAAGTGATCGGGAATATACAGCGCGACTGTAACTCCGCACGTAAATACTGGCACTTCATCAAACTGATGGGACGCTCGGCTTCTCACATCGCTCTGGAATGCGCGTTGCAGGTACAGCCCAATGTATGTATCGTATCGGAAGAGGTAGAGGCAAAAGATATGTCTCTGGACGATGTCGTGACCTATATCGCTCAGATAGTTGCCGACCGTGCCGCTCAGGGCAACAACTTCGGTACCGTACTGATCCCGGAAGGACTGGTAGAGTTTATCCCGGCTATGAAACGACTGATCGCTGAGTTGAACGATTTCCTGGCCAAGAATGCGGAAGAATTCGGCCACATCAAGAAATCTCACCAACGCGACTATATCATCAGTAAGCTGTCTAAAGAAAATTCAGAGATCTACGCAAGTTTGCCCGAAGGTGTAGCCCGTCAGTTGTCACTGGACCGCGACCCCCACGGAAACGTTCAGGTATCTCTGATTGAGACTGAAAAACTCCTTTCGGAAATGGTAGCTAAGAAATTAGATGCCTGGAAGGCAGAAGGAAAATATGCAGGTAAATTCGCCGCGTTGCATCACTTCTTCGGCTACGAAGGTCGTTGTGCAGCTCCTTCCAACTACGATGCAGACTACTGCTACTCACTGGGCTATGGAGCATCGGCACTGATCGCTGCCGGAAAGACAGGGTATATGTCTTCGATCCGCAACACCACTGCTCCGGCAGAAGAATGGATCGCAGGCGGTGTGCCTATCACCATGATGATGAACATGGAACGTCGTCACGGAGAGATGAAACCGGTGATCCAGAAAGCACTGGTGAAACTGGATGGTGCACCTTTCAAAGCATTTGCCGCTCAACGCGACCAGTGGGCCATCACTACCGACTATGTATATCCCGGTCCTATCCAGTACTTCGGACCTACTGAGGTATGCGATCAGACAACAAAAACGTTGCAGCTGGAACAAAGTAAGTAATTTAATCGTTACACGATAAAATGATCATGGGCGGAGTCTTTCTCCGCCCATATTTATACAGATGGCATCAACCCGCAAGACATCTTCTATCCGAAAACCAGCTACCAGGCGCAGTACTTCCCGTCGGAAACCCAAACCGACTGCGGTACCTGTCATGCCCAACTGGTTGCGCAACACGCTGGCTGTGGGGGTAGTATTGATCTTTTCCGCGGGGTTCTATTATTTCTTCATCCGTCCCTATGCCTATCGCTGGAAGCCCTGCGCCGGCAGGCGTTGGTACAGTGTCTGCATTCCCCGTGGCTACGGTATACACGGTATTGATGTTTCCCGCCATCAGGGAAAGATCGACTGGGAAGCGCTGATCCATCACCAGACCAGCAAATATCCGCTTCATTTTATCTTTATGAAGGCTACCGAAGGGGGAGATTTCAGGGATGTCACTTTTACCGAGAATTTTCAGAATGCCCGCGAACATGGATTTATACGGGGGGCGTATCACTTTTTTTCTCCGAAGACCGATCCGGCCAGGCAGGCCGACTTTTTTATAGAGACCGTACAACTCCGGCCCGGAGACCTGCCTCCTGTATTGGATATCGAAGTGATCGGAGAGAGGACTCCTCAGGAGTTGCAGCAGCGCGCACTGGTATGGTTGCGGAAGGTGGAGTCGCACTACGGTACAAAGCCTATCATCTATACTTCTTATAAATTCAAAAAGAATTACCTCAACGATTCTATCTTCGATACCTATCCCTACTGGATCGCACATTACCATGTGGATACCCTGCGCTATGAGGGACACTGGGACTTCTGGCAGCATTCCGATATGGGGCGCATGAAAGGTATTCCCAAAAATGTCGACCTCAATGTGTACCGGGGGACGGTGGATGAACTTCGTCAACTGACTTTACCTTGATTTTACGTTTCTCTGTTCATTTACTGTATGAGAAATCAGGGAATTCTCTATTCTGAAACAGACAATATCTCTGCATGACAGTGGAACACTCTTTTATCTTTGTATTCTCATTAATTATTTTTATCTATACTTGTTTTACTGATTCGCGATCTACCGTGTCTCTACACCAAACACTTTGTTAAACTATTGTCCAACGAATGAAAATATGAAAAACTTAGTTCTTTTCTTTTTCTTGTTTCTAATAGGAATATGTAGCTCTTGTAGCGAGGATAAGTATGTCATCTTTAAACTTATCCCTGTATCTGTTAGCAGGACTTTTTTTATGAAAAGTTCGTGGCGG
>DALZBD010000441.1:0-3681 GCA_031977515.1 Bacteroides sp.
CCAAACAACTTTGCAAAGACTATAGATCTCTTTTCAGGGGGAAAGGGGCAGAAGAACTCCAGAGTGTGGCTCCATTTCTGTTTGCTGTGGCGAAAGAGAGTGATTTTGAGAAATGGGTCCAAAGCAAAGCAGATAAGAAACAGGCAGCCAAACGTGTGACCTGGCTGAGTTCGGAGGCTTCCATGGATGACCTGCGAAAGCATCTGAGAAGATTTCTAAGGGTGAAAGATGAAACGGGTAATTTTATGTATTTCCGGTTTTATGATCCCATGGTTCTGCCGTACATATTACCCAACTTAACCGAAGAGCAATTGAAAGAGTTTTTTTCTATGCTCAATTACATGAAAGTTTCCAAAGACGCCTTTGGAGAAGAGAAGGTATTTCATTTCTCAAAAGCAACCTGTAAACTTAATATACATATCTTATAACACGATCATTATGTGGACCATCAGTAACCAACAGTTAGCCAACATGAAGGCAACCAGACGGGCAGAATTTGAGCGGCAGGTATGCCATTACATCAGACAAAGCCAGGATTCGGCCGAAGCTGCTGAGGGGATGATCAGAGAGATTGTCCATCGGCAAACAGAGCATATTATAGTATTTGGCTTTACTGAGATAGAACCTATTCTCAGATTCTTTCAACTGAGTCTGTCGCATCCCCTGTTGCAGGAAATGCCACTACCGAAAGAGATTATAAGAATATTGAGTTCACCCGACAAGCAAAGGGATAAAATAGACAAGTTACAGGTATTTTTGGAATTAACTCTCGAAAAACAAAAACAGGATGTGTAACAGTGTAAACATTAGCGATGATCTGAGAATGCCTTGCTCACAAGCCGAGGTAATGGCGATAGAACTTACCGAACCTTCAGAGGATCTTGAGGTGACTCAGATTGAATGGCTCGATAAAGATGAGGCTTCGGCCACGGGATACCTGGTACAGGCAAAAGCCATCCTCAAGCTCACTACCAAAAATGTTCCGGATGGAACAGATATAAATATAGCTGTCCGGGAAGTAGGAAGTGAAGAAGACCTGCAAACATTCTCAGTGAAAGTAAACAAAGACATAGCAAAAACCGATGCTTTCGACATCTCAGCAGACTGGAAGGATAAAAACCTCACTGTAGTAGTCACGGATGACATCACCAAACCGGACTCCTGCCCCGAGGTCACTATTGAAGCCCAGTTCCGCGATCCGCTGGAAAATATGCAGATCAGGTACAACAGAGCCAGCAATTTATTTGGAAAGGTCAGAAACAGTTCCACTAAAAATCACCAGGGATTTGATTATTATGCCGCTGACGGCACCGATATATATGCTGTATCCAATGGGAAAGTAGATCGGATCGTAGATCCATCATCCGGGGATTATGGCAAACAGCTGGTACTGAAAATTGACAACAGCAGTTATTATGCCTTCTATGCCCACTTATCCGAAATCAACGTCGCTGTGGGTGATACGGTGAACAAAGGAGATGTACTCGGGCAAAGCGGCATTACCGGTAATGCCAGTTCACTCACCGGCAATGACCAGCACCTGCATTTTGAATGCAGAACGTCGTCGAATCTGTCAACCGGACTCACAGGCAGAGAGAGTCCGAACAACATTGTGGCGACAAAATTCTACTCCCAGGATGAAACCAAAACAGTTCAGTCTGACGTCGGAGTGAAAAAAGTGGATGCAGAGGGCAACGAAACATTAATGGCAATTATTTCCTGATGAAAACACGAATAAAGTTAATTGCTATACCGTTTGTATTACTGGTAAGTATAGTGTGTCACGCCCAGTTACCCTGCGAATCGTCAGAGTCGTATATAGGCAAGGATACCCTATTTGTACGTAGTACGCAAGGGCCTTCTACGGAAATGGATGAACTGATACACTGTCACAACGGCCAGGCTACTGTATTGTACACCCTCTTCACCGCAGATGGCTCATCGATCGCATTTCTATTCAACTGGGGAGATCCTATCGATGGCTATGATTGTTTTGAGGTATACAATAATGCCGCCGATGGTAGCAGCTACCTATTTTATAACAAAGCAAACAAGCGTATGTACATCACCTATGGTATCTATTCGGAATTTGATCCGATCCCTGAATCGGTAAATTTTGAAAAGCAGGAAGCGCTGCTCAAAAACCGACATTCTACACAGATCCCGAAGGATACGCTGCGTATTGGCCGGAAAACAGGGTATATCGTAAGCAAAAGCCATATACTTCGTATTGCATTCAAGGAGATAAACAAAAAACAATACAGGCATGCCGATTAGTTATGACAAGACCGTGATCGCCGGGAAAGAATTCTCTCTGGAAACCACTCTGATATCAGGTTATTTAGAGTCGGAAGAAGAGATTAAATGGGCAATGAAGGTGGCGGCCTCTCCACACATCTCTTCTACAGAAATAGGAACAGGCAAGCGCATCACATATACGCTTGCAGAAGAGTATGTGGGTAAGATCGTGACTTTTACCGCATACAGAGAAAACACTCAATCTCCCTGGCTATTCAGCCATGCCAGGCAGGAGATCAGTTGCTATGTCCAGCCAAAGCCTCAAAAGATACTCATAAGGGACGTGGAACCCAAATACTCTGAGGCACTGGTATGGGACAAGGTAGAATTCCGGGTGACAGCATACTCTATAGATACAAAAAAGGTCAACGAATCGACCAAACAAAGCATAAAATGGATACTCAGGATCGACGGAAAAGATAAGCAGTTGCCTATGATGTCCGATAAGATCACTGTAGAGATGAGACAGGAAGGGGCAGGGAAAGAGATCCTTTTGATGCCTTATCTGAATGAGCATACTGATGCCTGTGCTGCAAAGGTGAAAATTGCGCCGTTAGGCATGAATAATTCGAAGAGGATAGCATTCTATATACACGGAACCATCTCAAGTCCCGAGAGATGGAAAAAATGGCCGGAAGGGGTCGAGACCTTGAATAAGATCGCTTTAGCAGATGCGATCGATACCGGTTTCGACTGGCACAAGGAGGCAACACAGTTTAATGTGTTGAAAGACAGATGGCCGGTGGCACAAAGATTGTGCCAATACGTAAAAGAAAAAGCAAGAGGGTTTGGAGAGATAGCCCTTATAGGACACAGCCATGGAGGCAATGTGGCTATCATGGCGGCAGACCTGCTGGCAGCAGAAATATCTATTTCAACCATCTATGTACTGACAGTAGGGAGTCCCGTCTTTAATAAAGTCACTTTTGCAACCACAACTTCCATTCCGGGGTTGACAAAGGCAAAAGAAACAAAAATTACCATACGAAGCACAGGGATGGCTCCCCCTTACAACGCAACCAGTACCATACATACCCACACATACTTCAATCCCGAAAATCCGGCCAACTGGCAATACAAGCAGAAAATAAAGCACTTGTCCATATACAACAGGTACGACAGGGTCGATGGGATCGCCCAGGCATTAGACGGTGTGATCGAGAGGTCGAGAATGACTTTCGAGACGTGCCGTTTCACCTATGACGAGAATGTGAATGTCGAATTAAAATCCCGGATAGCGGCGAATGAAAAAAAACGATTCGAATACCAAAACCACATTTCACACCGCATATCAATGTTCGTACGCCTGCGCGAGATCATATCAAATGCGGAAATGCCCATGAACATGGTATACACCCCACAACCATCCTACAACAGGGATCA
>DALZBD010000442.1:0-3681 GCA_031977515.1 Bacteroides sp.
TGTTTCCGTAGAAAAAAGAGGCTGTTTCCCGAATAGCCGGATAAAAAGCGTATCTTTGTGAGTAAGAAATCTCAAAGGGCTTTTATGAAGAAGTGGTGTCTCTTTGTTTTCCTGTGCGTGAATATCTTTTTTTCTGCAGCACAGGAGACAATTGTTCTGAATGTGGATGGACGTAAGTTTCAGCTTTCCGAGTTGGAATGGCTGTATCAGCATTCGGATCAGACAGGAACTTTCCGGGAGTTTATGAATGATTTTATAGAAGCCCGGCTCAAGGTGCAGGATGCTGTGCGGCAGGGGCTGGATACGGTTGCAACATTCAGGAAAGAAAGGGCAGACTATGCGCAAAGAGTGTTGTATCAAAGGATGACAGGGCAGGAGCCGCAGCCGGCATTTCCAGAGGAGGAATGTCTGAGGATTCTGCATTTTGTGAAGCCTTTGCGACAAACACTGAGTCGTGCTTCTATCCGGGAGGCAGAAGAGGGAATGAATGCTTTATACCGAATGTTGAAAGATACGGAAACGGTGGAGGACATTCAGAAAATAGAGAAAGAATTTTCTGTGACAGGCCGGGAAGAATGGATAGGTCGTCTGGATTTTCCTCTGGAAGTGGAAAACCGGATCTTCTCCCTGAGTCCCGAAGAGATCTCAGAACCATTTTTCTCTCCTCTGGGGATTCATATTGTGCAGCTTCTGGACAGAAGGAGTACAAAAGATACAGAGGCAGAAGTGCGTCGGCATACTTTTTTGAGGCAATGGCGGGAGAATAAGACAGAAGAGTTGAAGAAAAAATATGCATTCTCATTGAATGAGGATGGAATCGGTGATCTCTTTCTGAACGGGCATACTTCACAGGTACTGTTTCGTTACAAAGGAAAATCGTATACAGGAGCGGAGTTTGCACGTTTCCAGGCCGGTAGCCCCTATGCGCTGAGAAAACAATTGGAGTTGTTTACAGCTCATACTCTTTTGTCCGATGAAGCAGAATCTTTACTAAAAGAAGATCTGTCTTATCAGATGGAATTGTTGACATATAGCGACAATCTGTTGATACAGGCGATCACAGAAAAAAGAATAGGCCCTTTTTCGGAAGATACGGATGCATTGCAAGCCTATTTTCAGGCTCATCGCTCCCGATATACATGGGAACTACCGCGTTTCAGGGGAGTTGTGTTGCATACACCGACAAAGAAAATGTCTCGTGAAGTAAAGAAGTTCCTGAAAAAACTACCGGAAAACGAATGGGAGGAAGCTCTTGCTCTTACCTTCAACGGAGAACTTGCACCCCGGATTCGTTTTGAACAGGGCGAATATACGATCGGAGAGAATGCTTATGTAGATAAGATCATTTTCAAACAGGGTAATTTCCTGCCCGATGAGAAATATCCTTTTACAACAGTGGTAGGGAAAAAAATGTCAGGTCCCGAGGACTGGCAACGTGTGAAAGAACAGGTAATAAGGGATCATACCCGGGAGTTGGAAATCAATTGGTTGAAGGATCTTCGCAAGAAAATGGTGGTTGAAATTAACGAAGAGGTTTTAAAAACAGTTAATAATCACTGACGCAATGGATTATTCCATTATCTTCGTACCTTAAAAAAAGTATAGTTTGACCTGATATGCGGAATATTCTTTTTATCTTTATAATAGCCTTATTTGTTGTGAGTTGCGGTGGCCGGAAAGATCATCGCGGACGCACACCTTTGGTGGAGATTGATGGGAATATTCTGTACAAAGAGGATCTGATGGCCGTGCTGCCTGTGGGACTGGAGGCAGATGACAGTTTGCTGTTTGCGGAAAACTATATACGTAACTGGGCGGAAGACGTATTACTGTACGATCAGGCACAAAGAAATATACCTGATACTGAGGAGGTGGAGAAACTGGTGGAGAACTATCGTAAATCCCTCATTATGCATACCTATCAGCAGGAACTGATTCATCAACGACTGAGTCGTGAGCTCACTTCCGAAGATATGGAGGAGTACTATGAAAACAATAAGGGGCTGTTTACCCTGGAATATCCCATTGTGAAGGGGCTGTTCATTAAAGTTCCTCTGAAAGCTCCCGGTCTGAACAATGTTCGCCGGTGGTATAAGGATGAAAATCTGGATGCGGTGGAAAATCTGGAAAAATACAGCTTACAGAATGCTGTGAAATATGAATATTTTTACGATAAATGGGTACCTTTGTCGGATGTCTTTGATCTGATCCCGGTAGATGTGGGCTCGTCCGAAGAATATGTCCGGAAGAATCGGCAGATTGAGTTGAAGGACACGGCTTTTCATTATTTTCTGAATGTTTCGGATCTGCGTACGCAGGGTGAACAGGAGCCTTATGAGTTTGCAGAACCCCGGGTGAGGGAGATGCTGCTTAATCTCAACCGGGTAGAGTTTATGAGAAAAATCACGGACGAGTTGTATCAACGTGCTGTAAGAGGAAATAAAATAATATATAATTATTAACTATAGAATGAGAAAGTTAGTGAACTTTAGATTACTTGTGATCGCATTATGTATGTTCTGCGGTTCCACTGTCTATGCGCAGGACAACGTCATAGATGAAGTTGTGTGGGTCGTAGGAGATGAAGCCATCCTGAAATCGGAGGTAGAAGAAGCACGACTGAGCTCCCTGTATGAGGGACGCCGTTTTGATGGAGATCCGTATTGTATTATTCCGGAAGAGTTGGCTATACAAAAGCTGTATCTGCATCAGGCTGTGTTAGATAGTATCGATGTGTCCGAACAAGAGGTAATATCGCGTGTAGATCAGATGACCGAGCAGTATATTCATGCGATCGGTTCCCGTGAAAAACTGGAAGAATACTTCAATAAAACCTCTTCCCAGATACGTGAGGTGCTTCGCGAAAGTGCCCGTACCAATCTTACGGTGCAGCGTATGCAGCAGAAACTTGTGGGAGAAGTGAAAGTAACTCCTGCCGAAGTAAGACGTTATTTTAAAGATCTTCCCTCGGACAGTATACCTTATATCCCTACTCAGGTAGAGGTACAGATCATTACTCAACAGCCACGTATCCCGATCGATGAAGTGGAAGATGTGAAGCGCAGACTGAGAGAGTATACGGAGCGTGTAACTACCGGAGATATGGATTTTAGTACATTAGCTCGTCTGTATTCCGAAGACCGCGGTTCTGCTCTCAAGGGAGGTGAACTTGGTTTCATGGGACGCGGCGAATTGGTACCGGAATATGCCAATGTTGCTTTCAACCTGCAGGATCCTAAGAAGGTATCTAAAATTGTAGAGTCGGAATTCGGATTTCATATCATACAGTTGATTGAGAAGCGGGGCGATCGTATCAATACACGCCATATCCTGTTGAAACCCAAAGTTTCGGATGAGGATCTGACGGCTGCCTGTGTACGTCTGGATTCGATCGCCGACCAGATCCGTCTGAGTGAGTTTACTTTTGAGGAGGCGGCAACTTTCCTCTCTCATGACAAGGATACACGTAACAATCATGGTTTGATGCCCAACCCTTACACCAATACCTCTAAGTTTGAAATGCAGGAATTGCCCCAGGAAGTTGCGAAGGTTGTGGAGAAAATGAATGTAGGGGAGATATCCAAGGCGTTTACGATGGTCAATCAGAAGGATGGAAAAGAAGTTTGTGTCATTGTGAAGTTAAAAAGCCGTATCAATGGTCATAAAGCAACGATCAATGAT
>DALZBD010000443.1:0-3668 GCA_031977515.1 Bacteroides sp.
TTTGTTCGTATTTTTTAAGACATAGGATATTGCATCTCTATACCGATTGTATTTTCTCTTCAGGTATATGATTTACCTGTAGAGACGCAATACTTTGCGTCTCAGAAACAAAACAGAACAAAAAGTCAAACAGAGAATGAGAACAGACTCTATACCAAAACAACCATTTTTACGGGCTCTGCCGAATGGCATAAAGGTCCATTACCACTCCCGGTATGTATATTCCGCCCTGCTTCTATAGCCTGCGACAGGTATTCTTTGGCTTTCCCTACAGCATCCGGCACCCCATATCCCAAAGCTATATAGGTAGATATGGCCGAAGAGAGTGTACAACCCGTACCATGCAGGTTTTCCGAATCGATCCGGGGAGCAGAAAAACGATACGTCTGTTCCGGGGTAAAAAGAAGGTCTGTCATCTCTTCTCCCTCCAGATGCCCTCCTTTTATTAATACGGACCGACAGCCATTTTTCTGCAAGAGCCGGGCAGCTTCCCGCATGTGTGTTTCACTGCGTACAGTGAGGCCTGTCAGTTTCTCCGCTTCATCCAGATTGGGAGTAATCAGCGTGCAAACCGGAAACAACTCTTCACGGATAGCCTCAAGTGCTTCATCGCTTACCAGTTTTTGTCCGGATGTAGAAGCCAGTACCGGATCATAAACCACGTGTGAAGGGCGAAAATGTCGCAAAACCCCGGCTATCGCATACACATTATCCAACGTGGCTACCATACCTATTTTTACAACATCTGGACGCAGATCTTCACAAACAGCAGCGATCTGCTGGCTGACAATACCGGGCTGCACAGGGTAGACGTCTCTTACTCCCAGGGTATTCTGGACGGTAAGAGCTGTAACAGCAGCTGCTCCATAGCCGCCCAAAGCAGAAATGGTTTTCAGATCCGCCTGAATACCTGCCCCTCCGGAAGGATCCGAACCGGCTATAGAAAAGACAACAGGATAACGTTTCATTAAAAACAGGGTTAAATGATCGTATACAAAGGTAGAGTAAATAACGTAAAACAACAAATCCATATATTGTATAATATACAATAAGTATATCAAAGGAAGAATAAAAACCAGAGACATATATTAGGTCGGAAAACACCCGCCAAAACTTGCTGTAAAGCCTACAATAAGCTTCTTGTATCAGGGACAGAGTAAACATATCGTATTCTGCACAGGAAGATATCTATTTCATACTGTATACAATAAGATAACTATACGTCTGAAAAATAGTGTTTTATAACATAAAATTTTTCATTTTTCTAAATTTGCAAATTCAATTTTGAGGTTTATATTTGTATCCGTAAAACACATCTACCATGGACAATCTACAGAAAATTCCGCCTTTGGCCAACAATCATATTTCGGTTGACTGTGTGGTCATCGGATTTGACGGAGAACAACTCAAAGTATTACTCGTAAACAGAATAGGAGAGGACGATGGTCAGGTCTATCACGATATGAAACTGCCCGGAAGCCTCATTTATATGGATGAAGATCTGGATGCGGCAGCCAAACGGGTGTTGAATGAACTGACAGGTATACGTAATGTCAGTCTGACCCAGTTCAAAGCGTTCGGTTCGAGAAACCGGACCAGCAATCCGAAAGACGTACGCTGGCTCGAACGGGCCATGCAGTCGAAGGTGGAGCGGATCGTGACTATCGCTTATCTGGCATTAGTAAAGATAGACCGTACACTCAACCAGCATCTCGACGAGCATCAGGCATCCTGGATCGCATTGAAGGATATAGATACGTTGGCTTTCGACCACAACCTTATTATTAAGGAGGCTCTGGTTTTTATCCGCCAGTTTGTTGAATTCAACCCTTCGATGATGTTCGACCTGTTGCCACGCAAATTCACAGCATCGCAACTGCGTATTCTGTACGAGCTGGTATACGACAGACCTGTGGATGTCCGCAATTTCCATAAGAAAATCGCTCTTATGGAATACATTGTACCGCTCGAAGAGCGTCAGAAGGGTGTAGCACACCGGGCGGCACGCTACTATAAGTTTGACCGGAAGATCTATAACAAGACCCGACGATAGAGAATAATAGAAAATAAACTATATACATTATTTAAATCTGATACCTCATTATGTTTTTATTGGGATATGACATAGGTAGTTCGTCTGTAAAGGCGAGTCTGGTAAATGCCGAAACAGGCAAATGTATAGCTTCGGCTTTTTATCCGAAGACAGAGGCAACCATTATCGCTGTGCAACCGGGATGGGCGGAGCAAAATCCGGAGAGTTGGTGGGAAAGCCTGAAACTCTCTACACAGGCTGTATTGCAACAATCGGGAATCAACGCCGGCGAGATCAAGGCCATCGGGATTTCTTACCAGATGCATGGTCTGGTGTGTGTAGACAGACAGCAGCAGGTATTGCGTCCGGCTATCATCTGGTGCGATTCGCGTGCGGTCCCTTACGGACAAAAGGCGTTTGATACGCTGGGTGAAGAGAAATGTCTGTCACACCTGCTTAATTCACCAGGCAATTTTACAGCTTCCAAACTGGCCTGGATCAAAGAAAACGAGCCGGAGATTTACGAGCAGATCTATAAGATCATGCTTCCGGGCGATTACATAGCTATGAAACTGAGTGGTGAGATCTGTACTACGGTATCCGGATTGTCCGAAGGGATGTTCTGGGACTTCAAAGAAAACCGTGTGGCAGACTTTCTGATGAAATACTATGGTTTCGATGAGTCTCTTCTGGCGGATATCAAACCGACTTTCTCGGAACAGGGAAGAGTGAACTCCGCTGCAGCATCCGAACTGGGTCTAAAAGAGGGAACGCCCATCACCTATCGGGCAGGAGATCAACCCAATAATGCTCTGTCACTGAATGTTTTCAATCCGGGCGAAATCGCTTCCACGGCTGGTACTTCGGGGGTTGTATATGGTGTGAACGGAGAGGTGAATTACGATCCGCAATCGCGTGTGAATACATTCGCACATGTCAACCATTCTGACCAGCAAACCCGTTTGGGAGTACTGCTCTGCATCAACGGGACAGGAATCCTGAATTCATGGGTAAAACGTAATATTGCTCCGGAAGGGATCTCTTACAACGAAATGAATGTGCTGGCGTCGAAAGCTCCTGTCGGAAGCGCAGGGCTGAGTATATTACCGTTTGGCAACGGAGCGGAACGTATGCTCAATAACAAAGAGATCGGATGCAGCATCCGCGGACTGGATTTCAATACACACAGCAAGCAACACATTATACGTGCTGCTCAGGAAGGGATTGTTTTCTCTTTCAAATACGGCATCGACATCATGGAGCAAATGGGTATTCCAGTGAAAATGATACACGCCGGACACGCCAATATGTTCCTGAGTTCTATCTTCCGCGATACACTGGCCAGCGTGACAGGGGCTGTGATCGAGCTGTACGACACAGATGGTTCGGTAGGTGCAGCCAAAGGCGCAGGAATCGGTGCAGGTATCTATAGAGATAACAACGAGGCCTTTGCCACATTAGAAAAACTGGATGTCATAGAGCCTAATACAGTACAGAGGCAGGAATATCTGGACGCGTATGCCCGTTGGAAGCATCGTCTGGAAAAATCCATGGCAAACTAAAAGGATTTACGATGTACCCATTATTCCCTATGGTCATGACCCCTTGATTGATTATTGACACTAAGGAACGTTTA
>DALZBD010000444.1:0-3667 GCA_031977515.1 Bacteroides sp.
TGCGCCCCATTAGGGTGCTATGTTTAGTCTATATTTGATTCCATAAATGAAATGTTGTTATGTCATGTAATAAACACATACAATTTACTTAAATGGTGACTATACTTTATATAGCTCCCCACCCCTACGGGGACGCAACCTATTGAATCTCTATGGAATCTCGAGCTTCCGCACGGGGCTATGAACATATAACCCCTACGGGTCTGGTAGGAACCTCATGTATATTCAATCCTACATAATATACCATAAATCATAAATCCGTAAATCCAATCCTGTCTTTATAACTTATTTTTGCATACTTCAATGAAAATACTTACCTTTGCGCCGCACATTGATTTAAACGTTTAAAGCAAATTAAAGGTATGAAGACAAAATTGTTTTTCGCTGCTCTTGCAGTATTCGCAATGACTGCCTGCGGCGGTAACAGCACAAAAGAGAACGTAGCAGAAGCTCCTGAAGTAGAAGCAACTGTAGAAGTAGACGGAGAAGCAGCTTGCTGCAAAAATGACTCTACTGCATGTTGTGACAAAGATGCTGAAGAAAAAGCTTGTTGCGCAGAAGAAAAAGCTGCAGAGTAAATCTGAGCGACAATACACAAAGAGGGAAGAAGATATGTATTTTCTTCCCTCTTTGTATATACAGCTTTTTAAGGAAGTTCCACGGTTTGCTGTAGATCCACCCTCTTTAAACGGTGCCCCTCTAACAGACTTTCCGTACCGTCATCTCTTGGCAGGAATATGTAATACCATAACCAGGAAACAGGAAATGATTACAGATCGCAATCCATACCCCCTAAACCTTTTGAATTCCTGTCTGTTTTCTTACCTTTAGTAATACATTTTTGTTCAATCTTCTTTTCTCCTTATGAAATGATATTATTTGGCAGAAAAAAGTAACGTATTATTTGGTAGCTAAGAAATAATACATACCTTTGCATCGTCCAAATAAGAAAAGACAAAAAATGAAACAAACGTTTATACATATCCTACTGTCTGGCATTATTATTCTACTGGGAAAATTTAGTGGAAGTGAGTGTCGTGCATGAATATGTATAAGTAAAATATATGAAAGCCTTTCTCACTTCCACGTGTGAAAGGCTTTTTTTAATGAGACATAAATCTATAAATATATAAGGAACATGAGCGATAGATTGTTTATTTTCGATACCACCCTCCGGGATGGTGAACAGGTTCCGGGATGCCAGTTGAACACCGTGGAAAAGATACAGGTGGCCAAGGCATTGGAAGGATTGGGAGTAGATGTCATTGAGGCAGGATTTCCCATCTCCAGCCCCGGCGATTTTAATTCCGTAATAGAGATCTCCAAAGCAGTCACCTGGCCCACCATCTGTGCCCTGACACGTGCCGTGAAGAAAGACATAGAGGTAGCTGCCGAAGCCCTGCAATATGCCAAGCGGAAACGTATCCATACAGGTATCGGAACATCCGATATGCACATCCAGTACAAATTCAACTCCAACCGCGAAGAGATCATCGAACGTGCCGTGGAAGCTGTGAAATACGCACGCCGGTTTGTAGACGATGTAGAATTCTATGCCGAAGACGCCGGACGTACAGACAATGCCTACCTCGCCCGTGTGGTGGAAGCAGTGATCAAAGCCGGAGCCACCGTAGTCAATATTCCCGATACTACCGGATATTGCCTGCCCGATGAATATGGAGCCAAGATCCGTTACCTCATGGAACACGTCAGCAACGTAGATCAGGCCATTCTCTCTACACATTGTCACAACGACCTCGGTATGGCCACAGCCAATACGGTAAGCGGCGTGCTCAACGGTGCCCGCCAGGTAGAAGTGACCATCAACGGAATCGGAGAACGTGCCGGGAACACCTCTCTCGAAGAAGTCGCCATGATCTTCAAAAGTCACAAAGAGACAAAGATCGAGACCAACATCAATACCCAGAAGATATATCCCATCAGCCGCATGGTATCCAGCCTGATGAATATGCCTGTACAGCCCAACAAAGCCATCGTAGGCCGCAATGCATTTGCACACTCCTCAGGCATTCACCAGGACGGCGTATTGAAAAATATTCAGACCTACGAGATCATCAATCCCAAAGATGTAGGTATCGATGACAACTCCATCGTACTGACCGCACGTAGCGGAAGAGCAGCACTGAAACACAGATTCTCCGTATTGGGCGTAGAACTGAATCAGGATAAGCTCGATGAGATCTACGAAGAATTCCTGAAACTGGCCGATCGCAAGAAAGACATCAACGACGACGATATCCTGTTGCTCGCCGGTGCCCAGCGCAGCGAAAACCACCGCATCAAGATGGAATACCTGCAGGTGACCAGTGGCGTGGGAGTACGTTCGGTAGCCAGCCTCGGCCTGACCATCTCCGGAGAGAAGTTTGAAGCAGCCGCCAGTGGCAACGGCCCGGTAGATGCAGCCATAAAGGCCCTGAAGAAAATCATCGACCGTCAGATGACCCTGAAAGAATTCACCATCCAGGCCATCAGCAAAGGAAGCGACGATATGGGTAAAGTACATATGCAGGTAGAGTACGACAACCAGATGTACTACGGCTTTGGAGCCAACACCGACATCATTGCCGCTTCTGTAGAAGCTTATATCGATTGTATCAACAAATTCCGTATCTGACATAGCCACGGAATGACATTCGTTTTCAGATAAAAAACCACACTAATAAAGTTATAGACTAACATGAATACGTTATTTGATAAGATTTGGGATGCTCATGTGGTGACTCTCGTAGAAGAAGGACCCACACAGCTCTATATCGACAGACTCTATTGTCACGAAGTAACCAGCCCGCAGGCCTTTGCCGGTATGCGTGAGCGTGGGATCGGTTGTTTCCGTCCTCAGAAGATATTCTGTATGCCCGACCACAACACACCTACCCACGATCAGGACAAACCGATCGAAGATCCGGTTTCCCGTACACAGGTAGACACACTGGCCAGGAATGCGGAAGACTTCGGACTCAATCATTTCGGAATGCTGCATCCCAAAAACGGTATTATTCATGTGGTAGGTCCTGAAAGAGGGCTCACCCTGCCGGGAATGACTATCGTATGTGGCGACTCACATACCTCTACACACGGTGCTATGGGAGCGGTAGCTTTCGGTATCGGTACCAGTGAAGTAGAGATGGTGATGGCTTCACAGTGTATCCTGCAATCCAAGCCCAAAACCATGCGCATCACCGTAGACGGTCAGCTGGGCAAAGGAGTGACTGCCAAAGACCTTGCACTTTATATCATTGCTCAGATGACCACAGGCGGTGCTACCGGATATTTTGTGGAATATGCCGGAGAAGCCGTACGCAGCCTTTCCATGGAAGGACGCCTGACACTCTGTAACCTCTCTATTGAGATGGGTGCCCGTGGCGGTATGATCGCACCCGACGAGACTACATTCGAGTATATCAAAGGGCGCGAATATGCCCCTGTAGGAGAAGAGTGGGACAAAGCAGTGGCCCACTGGAAGACCCTGAAAACCGATGAAGGTGCCGTATTCGACAAAGAGATCACTTTCCGTGCCGAAGACATCGAACCGATGATCACCTATGGTACCAATCCCGGAATGGGAATGGGTATCACGCAGCATATTCCCGCGCTGGAAAGCGAACCCGAAGCCGGACGCATCTCTTACAAGAAATCTCTCGACTAC
>DALZBD010000445.1:0-3659 GCA_031977515.1 Bacteroides sp.
GGAAAATTGAAACAGGCTCTAAAATTTTGTCAGTATGTCCGCAACATTTGCTCCCTTTGCCAAACCACTTTACGTGATGCTGAAGCCTGTCGGCTCCGTATGTAACCTGGCATGTGAGTATTGTTACTACCTCGAAAAGAGCCAACTCTACCGGGATACTCCCCGGCAGGTGATGAGCGATGAGCTGCTGGAGAAATTCATCGAAGAATACATCCAGTCGCAAACCATGCCGCAGGTACTCTTTACCTGGCACGGCGGGGAAACGCTGATGCGCCCGCTCTCTTTCTATAAAAAGGTAGTGGAGCTACAGAAGAAATATGCCTGTGGACGTACGATAGACAATTGCATACAGACCAACGGTACACTGATCACAGACGAATGGTGTCGCTTCTTCCGGGAAAACAACTGGCTGGTGGGTGTCTCGATAGACGGGCCACAGGAGTTTCACGACGAATACCGGAAAAACAAACAGGGCATTCCCTCTTTCCACAAAGTGATGCAGGGTATCCGCCTGCTCAACAAACACGGTGTGCAGTGGAATGCCATGGCGGTAGTGAATGACTTCAATGCCGATTATCCGCTCGACTTCTACAACTTCTTCAAAGAGATCAACTGTCGTTACATCCAGTTTGCCCCCATCGTGGAGCGTATACTGCACCGTTCCGATGGCCGCACTCTCGCTTCCCTGGCAGATGGAGAGCAGGCAGAGCTTGCCGACTTTTCCATCACACCGCAGCAATGGGGGAGCTTCCTATGCACCCTCTTCGACGAATGGGTAAAAAAGGATGTAGGTACTTTTTATATCCAGCTGTTCGACTCCACGCTGGCCAACTGGATTGGGGAGCAACCGGGTGTATGCACCCTGGCAAAAACCTGCGGACACGCGAGTGTAATGGAGTTCAACGGTGATGTATATACCTGCGACCACTTTGTATTTCCGGAATACAAGTTGGGCAACATCCATCAGCAAACACTGGTAGAGATGTTGTACGGTGAGAAGCAGACCCGGTTTGGACGTATGAAAGAGGAGACACTGCCCACACAGTGCAGGGAGTGCGAATTCCTGTTTGCCTGCAACGGTGAATGTCCCAAAAACCGTTTTGCGCGTACAGCATCGGGAGAGCCCGGTCTGAATTACCTGTGCAGGGGATACAAACAGTTTTTCAGTCATGTAGCCCCCTATATGGACTTTATGAAAAACGAACTCATGCATCAACGTCCACCGGCAAATGTGATGAATTTCAAGCCTGGCAAATAAATACGGAAGGCTGTTCCGGACCATAGAAACGGAAAAACGAGAACAACAATCAATGATCATAAAATTAGAAACGCAAATGAAAATGAAAAGACTCAAAAGTTTTTTGCCGGCACTCCTGTTGCTGGTATCCCTGACTGCCCGGGCAGATGAAGGGATGTGGCTGCTGCAACTGATGCAGGAACAACATTCTGTAGACCTCATGAAAAAACAAGGGCTCAACCTGAATGCCCTTGACCTCTATAATCCGAACGGGATCTCATTGAAAGATGCCGTTGGTATTTTCGGCGGAGGCTGTACCGGAGAGATCATCTCACCGGATGGTCTGATCCTGACCAATCACCATTGCGGATACGGGGCTATCCAGCAACACAGTTCGGTAGAGAACGACTACCTGACAGATGGTTTCTGGGCCATGAACCGCAGCGAAGAGCTTGCTACCCCCAACCTGAAATTCACCTTTGTAGAACGCATCGAAGACATCACCGACCTGGTCAATGCACGCATCGCCACCGGGGAGATCAACGAAACAGAATCTTTCACCGGAGCTTTCCTGGAAAAACTGGCCAAAGAACTGCACGAAGCCAGTGACCTGAAAGAGGCGAAAGGCATCGTACCGCAGGCACTTCCTTTCTATGCAGGAAACAAATTCTACCTGATCTATAAGAAAGTATACTCAGATGTGCGTATGGTGGCTGCTCCTCCCTCTTCGGTAGGTAAATTCGGAGGAGAGACAGACAACTGGATGTGGCCACGCCACACCGGAGACTTCTCGATGTTCCGCATCTATACCTCTCCCGACGGAGAGCCGGCAGAGTACGCTCCCGAAAACATACCTCTGAAAGCCCGCAAGCACCTGACTATATCCCTGCGTGGAATAGAGGAAGGAGACTATGCCATGATCCTGGGATTCCCCGGAAGCACCAGCCGCTACCTCACCGTATCAGAGGTGCTGGAACGTATGGAAGCAACCAATGCTCCGCGTATCACCATCCGCGGCGTACGCCAGGAGGTATTGAAAGCCGAAATGGCTGCCAGTGACAAAGTACGTATCCAATATGCCGGAAAGTATGCAGGTTCGTCCAACTACTGGAAAAACTCTATTGGTATGAACAAGGCTATTATCGACAACAATGTACTGGGAGCCAAAGCAGAGCAGGAAGCACGCTTCCTGGAGTTTGCCGAAGCACGCAACAACAGAGATTACATGGAGGTGGTAAGCAGGATCGACGCGGCAGTGGCACAGACTTCTCCCCTGATCTTCCAGCGTACCTGCATTATGGAGGCACTCCTCAATGCGATCGAATTACGCTCTCCTTATACACTTTTCGATGAGATGAAAGAGGCGTTGGAAGCGGGAGATGCAGAAAAACAGGAACAACTGGCAGAGAGATTCCGCAAAGCTTACGACCAGATACACAACAAGGACTACGACCACGAAGTGGATCGCAAAGTGGCTACTGTATTGCTTCCTCTCTATGCAGAGATGATAGCCGCAGAGAATCGCCCGTCTATCTATCAGGTGATCGATGCGGAGTTTGGCGGAGATTACAACAGGTTTGTAGAGGCGATGTATACGCGTTCTATCCTGGCCAACAGCGACAACATGGAGGCATTCCTGCAAAGTCCTTCCGTAGAAGCCTTGGAGAGTGATCCGGGAGCGCGGTTCTACCGTTCGGTATTTGGCAAGTTCCGCAGCTTTACAGAAGAACTGGCTCCACTCAACAAAGAACTGACTATCCTGCACAAGACCTATGTACGTGGTCTGGGAGAGATGAAAGAGCCTGTACCTTCCTATCCTGATGCCAACTTCACCATCCGTCTGACATACGGGAACATCAGATCGTATAGCCCGCGCGACGGAGTGAAATACAACTATTATACCACTGCCAAGGGTATTCTGGAAAAAGAAAATCCGGAGGACCGGGAGTTTAATGTTCCCGTGGAACTGAAAGAACTGATCGAGAAGGAGGATTTCGGACGCTATGCACTGCCTACAGGAGAACTGCCTGTATGCTTCCTTTCAAACAACGACATCACGGGTGGTAACTCGGGAAGCCCGGTACTGAACGCAGACGGCGAATTGATCGGCTGTGCTTTTGATGGAAACTGGGAGTCGCTGAGCGGAGACATCAATTTCGACAACGATATGCAACGCTGCATCAATGTAGACATTCGCTACATCCTGTTTATCCTGGACAAACTGGGTGGATGTGGCTATCTGCTGGATGAGATGACGATTGTGGAATAAATTGATTGAATGGTGTTTGCAATTCGTGAGACGAAATTGATGAGACGCAAGCGATCAGATGCGAACAATGAGACGCAAGGTATTGCGTCTCTACAAGTAAATCATATACCTGAAGAGGAAGCACAACACTTGTAGAGACGCAATACCTTGCGT
>DALZBD010000446.1:0-3652 GCA_031977515.1 Bacteroides sp.
AAACAGAAAAACAGATAATATATGAAAAAGAATGTACTGATATTCTTGCTTTGCATACTTCCTCTTCAATGGGGAATGGCACAGACACCTAAATGGGCAGACAAAGCCAAAAGGGCTGTCTTTTCTATCATTACCTACGACAAAGAAGATAAAATGCTCCGGACAGGAAATGGTTTTTTTGTTACGGAAGAGGGTATCGCACTTTCCGACTTTTCTCTTTTTGAAGGAGCACAGCGCGCTGTCATTGTTACTTCGGAAGGAAAACAAATGAATGTGGACGCGCTCCTGGGGGCAAACAGTATCTATGATGTGATCAAATTCCGGGTAGCTATAACAGATAAGAAGGTTCCTGCCCTACAATTGGCTCATACGGTGCCTGCCGCAGGAGATGCGATCTATCTATTGCCCTATTCTACCCAGAAAGATAAAACTGTAACTCCAGGAAATGTGAAAGAGGTATCTGAAACAGGTGAAGGCAATCATTATTATACACTGGATCTGGTACTTGCAGAGAAAATGGTGAGTTGCCCGGTTGTAAATGCAGGGGGAGAGGTTTTTGGTATTGCTCAGAAAGCTACGGGGGCAGATACCGTATCTATCTGTTATGCTGCAAGTGCACCGTTTGCGTATGCGCAAAGTCTGGGAGCACTTTCACAGACAGATGTGAGTTTGCGTAGTATCGGTATTAAGAAAGGACTTCCCGATACGGAAGAACAGGCATTGGTGGCTTTGTTTATGGCTTCCCGCCAGGCATCTCCCGAAGAATATCTGAATCTGATGAATGACTTTATACAGCAGTTTCCTCAGAGTGCCGATGGATATATTCGTCGTGCCACCTATTATACCTATAATGTAGAAGGTGATCAGGCTCTCCATCTGGCAAATGCAGATCTGGACCGGGCTTTGCAGGTAGCGCAGAAGAAAGATGATGTATATTATAACATTGCCAGACTGATCTATAATTATCAGTTGGGGCAGCCGGAAAATACATACAAAGACTGGACTTACGAGCGTGCATTGGCCGATGTGCAGAAGGCAAGTCAGATCGAACCTCTGCCGGTATATATGCAGTTGGAAGGAGATATCCGGTTTGCTATGCAGGATTATGCAGGTGCATTTAAGGCATACGACGAGGTGAATCGCTCCAATCTGGCATCTCCTTCTACTTTCTTCAGCGCGGCCAAAGCCAAAGAGATGATGGGAGATGAACCTGAAGCTGTGATCGCACTTTTGGATAGTTGCATCGCGCATTGTCCGCAACCATTGAGTGAGGACAACGCTATATTCTTATTGGAGCGTGCTCAGGCAAAGATGAATGCGCTTCAGTATAGACTTGCCATGCAGGATTATGATGCCTATTACAATGCAGTGGGGGGAAGAGTAAACGATGTATTTTACTACTACCGCGGGCAGGCTGCTTTACAGGCAAGACAATTTCAGCGTGCTCTGGACGATATTTCAAAAGCTATAGAACTGAATCCACAGGAAGTGATCTATCGGGCAGAGTATGGTGCGATCAATTTGCGGGTAGGCAGGTACGAAGAGGCTATCGAAGGGTTGCGTGAAGCACTGAAGATAGATCCGGAATATGGAGAGGCCTATCGTCTGATCGGGATTGCACAGGTGCAACTGGGACAGCAAAGCGAAGCTTGTGACAATTTCTCAAAAGCAAAACAATTGGGAGACGAGGCTGCAAATGCATTGATAGAGAAAAACTGTCAGTAATAAACGACTTTCTCAAATAAACAATTTTCGTAATATAAAAAAACGTGAAGACCTGCACAGGCACTCACGTTTTTGCTTTGAATATGTAACACAACTACTAAAAAATTTCAAAGCCCATGTTAAGGTTCAGGTTAGCTTTGAAATAAAGTTAGTCTGGTATTTTCTAATGTTTTATTTATACCAAATGCATATTTTCGGGAAATACTGCATGGATATAATATCTTTTTTGAGATTTTATCAGAATCTGTGTATGTTTTGCCTGTTTCTTTTTTAGAGATACCACATATTTGAGGCTGTCCCGAAGCTCCTGAATTAACAGAATCCCCCTCGTTACTTAAGGAGGATTTTTCATTTTAGGAACTTTTCGGGTCACCCTCTACACGTTATGTCTGTCTTTTGTAAATGATATACTTGTAGAGACGCAATACTGTGCGTCTCAGAAAATAACAGAAAACAAAAATAAGAGCGTACAGACAGAAAAGAAAGACCAGACAAATCTCTCATAGGTAAAGCATCTCCATAAAAGATAAAAGTGTTTTTCCTGCCAGGGTCGGAGTAATTACATCTTTTTTGTATCTTCGCTTGTTCTAATTAAAAACAAATTGGTATGAAAAAAGTAATTGCGACAGATAAAGCGCCGGGTGCTATCGGACCATATAGTCAGGCGATCGAAGCAAATGGAATGGTCTTTGTCTCCGGACAGCTGCCTATCGATCCTGTAACAGGTGAATTGGCATCAGGACCCGCAGAACAGGCGCGTCAGTCTCTGGAAAATATAAAAAATATTCTGGAATCTGCCGGACTTGGAATGTCAGATATAGTCAAGACCACAGTCTATCTGCAGGATATGTCCATCTTTGCAGATATGAATCGCGTCTATGAAACCTACTTTGACGGACAGTTTCCGGCACGGTCGGCATTTGCAGTAAAGCAACTTCCCAAAGACGCATTAGTGGAGATCGAGTGCATCGCGGTGCGTTAATAGATCTGCTACGACGAAGGTACTGCCTCCTACGAAGATCAAATCTTCCGGGAGGCTGTTTTCCATAGCACTCTTTACAGCATGGAACACATCTGGATAACTCTGTCCCTGCAAGCCTGTGTGTTGTGCTTTGTCACGTAGTATTTCTGCCGGAAGTGCCCGCTGGATATCTGCGCGGGTGAAATAGTAGATGGCATTTTCAGGAAGCAGATGCAGTACATCCGCAATTTCCTTGTCCTCTACCATTCCCAGGACAATATGCAATTGTCTGTAAGGTAGTTTTTGCAACTGCTCGGTGATGTAAGTAAATCCTCCTACATTGTGTCCGGTATCACAGATCAGAGTCGGACGTTCATGGAGTTTCTGCCACCTGCCCATGAGTCCAGTAAGTTCACATACCTGTGAGAAACCATTGCGTACGGCATTCTCCGGGAGGATGTAACCCACTTTCTGAAGTTCCTGCAATCCATGAAGCAGGGTATTTGTATTTTTGTGTTGATACAGACCTCCCAATTCTCCATACAGATCGCCGTATGTATCCGTTTCATATATCCATCCTCCCTTTTCACAATGAGCCGGGGTGATTTTTTTTATGAATGGCTGTTCCTCTGCAAACAGGATAGGAGCACATACTGCTCTCGCTTTTTCCTGAAATATAGGTCTTGTCAGGGAAGTAGATTCTCCGATGATCACCGGTGTGTGAGGTTTGATAATTCCTGCCTTCTCCCAGGCGATCTTTTCGGGACTTTTTCCTAACAACTGTGTGTGGTCGGTACTGATATTGGTGATGATACAAAGATCGGGATGTATGATGTTTGTACAATCCAGCCGCCCTCCCAATCCTACTTCTATGACTGCTACATCTACCTGCATATCCGCGAAATATCGAAAAGCAATAGCAGTTGTCAGATCAAAACAAGAGGGATGCAAAGGTTCGAAGAAAGC
>DALZBD010000447.1:0-3617 GCA_031977515.1 Bacteroides sp.
TGATGATCAACGCTCAGGAATGGTGCATGAAGCCATCGAGAAGAGCCGGAAAAAGTTACAGGTAGACTACATAGATCTCTATCTGGTGCACTGGCCGGTACAACGTACCTACGTAACGATCTGGAGAAAGATGGAGCAAGTCCTCGAAGAAGGATTGACCAGAGCCATCGGAGTATGTAACTATCAGCAACACCACCTGCACAATCTATTTAAAGAGGCTGTGATTCCCCCGGCGGTGAACCAGATCGAATGTTATCCCTATCTGGCACAGGAAGAACTGATCAACTATTGTCAGGAAAGAAATATCTGTCCGGAAGCCTGGGGACCGCTGGGTGCGGGAAAATCGGACATACTCTCCAATTCTGTCATCACACGTCTGGCCGAGAAATACCAGAAAACACCGGCACAGATCGTACTGGGATGGAACGTGCAACGTGGAGTAGTCGTGATCCCAAAATCCTCCCACCGCGAAAGGCAGATAGAAAACCTGCAAGCCGCAGATTTTGAAATGGAGGAGGCGGATGTAAACCAGATCACCCTGCTCAACAAAAACCTGCGTCTGGGAGCCGATCCGGATAATTTTAATTTCTGATACCGATCTGTTCGGTTGAGAATGAAATAGAACGAACGCTTTATTGATTGAAACACCCTTCGGTTTCTTTAAGTAAGAAACTGATAATAAAAACTCCTGTATCTGATAAGTCGGATACAGGAGTTATATAATAGACGAATGAGGTATGCTATCATGCATAACCTCATACTTAGAGCCTGTTTAAAAATTCCTGCTTACTCTCCGTACATCCTTTGACGAAGTTCTTTGATATGATCGGAAGTGATGTACTCATCATATTCCATCATCTTATCAATAATACCATTCGGAGTCAACTCAATGATACGATTGGACACTGTCTGTATAAACTCATGGTCATGTGAAGAGAAAAGAATATTGCCTTTGTAGGTCTTCAGGTTGTTGTTGAAAGCCTGAATAGACTCCAGATCCAGATGATTGGTAGGAGTATCCAGGATCAGCGTATTGGCATTGCGCAGCTGCATACGGGCGATCATACATCGCATTTTCTCTCCTCCCGAAAGCACATTCACCTTTTTCAATACATCTTCACCCGAAAACAACATCCGACCCAGGAAACCTTTCATATATACTTCGTTACCTTCTCCGAACTGACTGAGCCAGTCTACCAGATTCAGGTCACTGTTGAAGAAAGCCGAATTGTCCAGAGGCAGATAGGCGGTGGTAATGGTAACTCCCCAGTTGTAATGTCCGGCATCCGGTTTCATATTTCCGTTGATGATCTCGAAGAGAGAGGTCATCGCCCGCGGATCCCGGGAAAGGAATACCACTTTATCTCCTTTTTCTATATTGAAGTTGACATCGTCGAAAAGTACGGTACCGTCTTCCAGCGTCTTTTTCAGTCCGGCAACCTCGAGGATCTGATTGCCCGGTTCGCGTTCGGGAGTGAAGATGATCCCCGGATAACGACGGGAAGAGGGCTTGATCTCGTCCACATTCAGTTTTTCCAGCATCTTCTTACGGCTGGTAGCCTGTTTGCTCTTCGCCACATTGGCACTGAAACGACGGATAAATTCTTCCAGCTCCCGACGCTTCTCGTCTGCCTTGGCCTTCTGGTTTTGTTGCTGACGCAAAGCCAGCTGACTCGATTCGTACCAGAAGCTGTAGTTACCAGCAAACATATTGATCTTGCCATAGTCGATATCTACCGTATGGGTACATACGGAATCCAGGAAGTGACGGTCGTGACTCACCACCAATACAGTATGTTCGAAGTTAGCGAGGTATTCTTCCAGCCACATGACAGTCTCCAGGTCAAGGTCATTGGTCGGCTCATCGAGCAACAGGTTGTCTGGATTGCCATACAAAGCCTGCGCAAGCATCACACGTACCTTTTCCTTCCCACTGAGGTCACCCATCAATGTATAGTGTTTGTCCTCCTTGATACCCAGTCCACTGAGCAAAGCCGCGGCATCGCTCTCCGCATTCCAGCCATCGAGTTCGGCGAATTTCTCTTCCAGTTCGGAAACCTTCATCCCATCTTCATCGGTGAAATCTTCCTTGGCATACAACGCTTCCCGTTGTTTCATGATGTCCCACAACACTGTATGTCCCATCATGACCGTATCCAGTACCGTGAAAGCGTCCCACTTGAAGTGGTCCTGACTAAGTACCGACAAGCGTTCGCCCGGTCCCAGCATAATGCTACCGGTCGTAGGATCCAGATCTCCATAGATCGTGCGCAGGAAAGTCGACTTACCTGCTCCATTGGCTCCGATAATACCGTAGCAATTGCCCGAAGTGAATTTCAGATTGACATCGTTAAACAATATTCTTTTACCAAACTGTACCGAAACATTTGAAACTGTAATCATTCTTTTCTATTCCTTATTTAATATAATTATCCTTTAAAACTTCTACGGACTGACTGACAGACACGATCGTATGATATACTCTCTATGGCGGCAAATAATCAGGAGTCTTTTTCACAAACACCTCTCTGCCAACTTCCTCTCCTGCCTCCTAACCTTACTGTGAACCAAACTATAAAGAAGATAGTTCTTATGTGATAAGATGCATTCCGACAGATATTTTCCGTTGGAGCCGCAAAGGTAGGCATTTTTAATGAAATACGCTGAATAGGGTACGTGTCAATATGGCATTTTTATATTACCTTTGCGGAGTTTTTGCGAAAAAGCAGGAAATGGCAAACTTTTTGTTGCCCTGTGAAATAGGAAACAAGATCTTTCTTCTGTATGGGGAAAGACTTTTACTATATGTATTATAAAAAAGATTGATTATATGAATGCTCATAAGAAAAAGGAAGAAGAATTGAAACGTGCATTTGCAGAACAAAATGCCCCGGAAACCAACCAGGAAGAAGAAACCACTCCACAGGAAGAAGGTGCAGAAGAGATTCTGACTGAGGAAGGTGCGTTGGAGCAACAGCTTGAGAAAGCCAACCATGAAGTGGAGGAGATGAAAGACAAATATCTTCGACTTTCTGCTGAGTTTGACAACTACCGCAAAAGAACGATCAGAGAAAAAGCCGACCTGATCCTGAACGGTGGAGAGAAAACCCTTACCAGTATTCTCCCGGTAATGGACGATCTGGAAAGAGCATTGGACACCATGGAGAAGACCACAGATGTGAAGGCAGTGAAAGAGGGTGTAGAATTGATCTATCAGAAATTTATCTCCATCCTGGGTCAGAATGGCGTAAAAATAATCGATACAAAGGATCAGGCTTTGGATACGGATTTCCACGAAGCAATAGCTATCGTTCCCGCTCCTTCGAAAGAACAGAAAGGAAAGATCTTAGATACGGTACAAACCGGATATACACTGAACGACAAGGTGATCCGCCATGCCAAAGTGGTGATCGGGGAGTAAGCGAAATCCCGGGACAGACACTACAAAGAGCAAGGCATACACAAAACGAGGAATTTAATATATGGCAAAGAGAGACTATTATGAGGTACTGGAGGTGAGCAAGACCGCATCGGCTGATGAGATCAAAAAGGCATACCGGAAGAAAGCGATCCAGTATCACCCCGACAAAAACCCTGGCGACAAAGAGGCCGAAGAA
>DALZBD010000448.1:0-3601 GCA_031977515.1 Bacteroides sp.
AATTTGAACAGCCTCTGAATATCTCATTTGGATGACGAATCTTACGATTTAGCATTTTTTATTCTTTTAAGCCTTTATTCTTTAATTTAATTTTGGTAATTTCGGACGATTTTTTGCAATTTTCATCGATTATCTAATAAATTATTACATGGAAAACTTAGAGATAGCTTTAACACTAATGATCGTTGGTATGACTACAGTGTTCTGTATTCTGCTGATTGTCATTTATTTGGGGAAGGGATTGATCGCTCTCGTCAATAAGTACGCACCGGAAGAGGTGATCCCGGTCAAACAAAAGGCACCACAGGGACCGGCACCTATACCCGGTAATGTACTGGCAGCCATTACAGCGGCAGTAAACGTGGTGACACAAAACAAAGGCAAAGTAACAAAAGTCGAAAAACTATAATTAATCTTATAAGAAACATACCGATGAATATGAAACGTGAAGTAAAGTTTAGCTTGGTTTTCAGGGATATGTGGCAATCCGCCGGAAAATATGTACCCCGGGTAGACCAGCTGGTAAAAGTAGCTCCTGCCATTATAGAGATGGGCTGTTTCGCGCGTGTGGAAACCAATGGGGGAGGCTTTGAGCAAGTAAATCTGTTGTTTGGTGAAAATCCCAATAAAGCGGTCCGCGACTGGACCAAACCCTTTCAGGAAGCAGGCATTCAGACACACATGCTGGATCGTGCGCTGAACGGATTGCGTATGAGCCCCGTTCCTGCCGACGTACGTAAGTTGTTCTACAAAGTAAAGAAGGCACAGGGAACAGACATTACCCGTACATTCTGCGGACTGAATGATGTACGTAATATCATTCCTTCCATTCAATATGCCAAAGAGGCCGGCATGATCTCTCAGTGTTCACTTTCGATCACCCATTCACCCATCCATACGGTAGAATACTATACGGATATGGCGCTGGAACTGATCAAAGCCGGAGCGGATGAAATCTGTATCAAAGATATGGCAGGGGTAGGACGCCCGGTATCCCTGGGTAAGATCGTTGCCAACATCAAGAAAGCACATCCCGAGATCCCTATCCAGTATCACAGCCATGCCGGTCCCGGATTCAATATGGCAAGTATCCTGGAAGTATGTGAAGCCGGTTGCGACTATATCGATGTAGGTATGGAGCCACTTTCGTGGGGTACCGGACATGCCGATCTGCTCAGTGTACACGCGATGCTGAAAGATGCCGGTTACCAGGTTCCTGATATCAATATGGAAGCCTATATGAAGGTGCGTGCCATGGTGCAGGAATTTATGGATGATTTCCTCGGTCTGTATATCAGTCCGAAAAACCGCCTGATGAACTCTCTGCTTATTGGACCCGGACTTCCCGGAGGTATGATGGGGAGTCTGATGGCAGACCTCGAAGCCAATCTCGAATCGATCAATAAATACAAAGCCAAACGCAACCTGCCTTTCATGACGCAGGACCAGTTGCTGATCAAACTGTTTGATGAAGTAGCATACGTATGGCCTCGGGTAGGTTATCCTCCGTTGGTGACACCCTTCAGCCAGTATGTGAAGAACCTCGCCATGATGAATGTGATGGCCATGGAGAAAGGCAAAGAGCGCTGGGGAATGATCGCCGATGATATCTGGGATATGATCCTGGGTAAGGCAGGTCGCCTGCCGGGAGAACTGGCTCCGGAGATCATTGAGAAAGCCGAACGCGAAGGACGTAAATTCTTTGACGGTGATCCTCAGGATAATTATCCCGATGCTCTGGACAAGTACCGCAAGCTGATGAAGGAGAACAAATGGGATACCGGAGAGGACGATGAAGAACTCTTTGAGTATGCCATGCATCCGGCACAGTATGAGGCGTATAAGAGCGGTAAAGCCAAGGAAGACTTCCTGGCTGAGGTAGCTAAGAAGCGTGCCGAAAGAGATAAATCTCCGGAGGAAGATGCCAAGCCCAAGACACTGACTGTACAGGTGGATGGACAGGCCTATCGGGTGACTGTTGCTTACGGAGATACTGCTTTACCTGCTGTCGGTGCTGCTCCTGTGGCTCCGACCGGTGAAGGAAAAGAGGTGTTGTCGCCACTGGAAGGTAAATTCTTCCTCACCAAGAATGCGCAGGAAACACCGCTGAAAGTGGGTGATGCGGTGAAGGAAGGGGATGTGATCTGCTATGTGGAAGCGATGAAGACCTACAATGCGATCCGTGCGGAGTTTGCCGGTACGGTGACTGCGATTTGTGTCAATGCGGGAGATGCTGTTTCTGAGGATGACGTATTAATGATGATCGGATAATGGGAGAGATATTCAGTAACCTATACGATATGACTGCGTTCAGCAATATCATTGCCGCACCGCAGTTCCTGATCATGTATGTCATCGCCTTTGTCCTGCTCTATCTGGGTATAAAAAAGCAATACGAGCCTCTGTTGCTCGTTCCGATCGCTTTCGGTGTATTGCTTGCCAATTTTCCCGGAGGAGAGATGGGAGTGATACAAGCCGATGAAAACGGTATGATACTGGTGAATGGAGTTCTGAAAAATATCTGGGAAATGCCTTTGCACGACATTGCGCACGAACTGGGTATCATGAACTTTGTCTATTATATGTTGATCAAGACAGGTTTCCTTCCTCCTATTATTTTTATGGGAGTAGGAGCATTGACCGATTTTGGACCTATGTTGCGCAACCTTCACCTCTCTATTTTTGGTGCTGCTGCTCAATTGGGTATCTTTACTGTATTGCTGGTAGCTATACTGATTGGATTTACTCCTCAGGAAGCTGCTTCTTTAGGTATTATCGGTGGAGCCGACGGACCTACCGCGATCTTTACCACCATCAAGCTGGCTCCGCATCTTTTAGGACCAATCGCTATTGCTGCCTATTCTTACATGGCACTTGTGCCGGTGATCATTCCATTGGTCGTGAAATTATTCTGCTCTAAAAAAGAGTTGAGCATCAATATGAAGGAGCAGGAGAAAAAGTATCCAAGTAAGACTGAGATCAGAAATATGCGGGTATTGAAGATTGTTTTTCCCATTGTGGTAACAACGGTCGTGGCTCTTTTCGTACCGAGTGCAGTGCCTTTGATTGGCATGTTGATGTTCGGTAACCTGGTGAAAGAGATTGGTTCCAACACCTTCCGTCTATACGATGCTGCTTCCAATAGTATCATGAATGCAGCTACGATATTTCTGGGATTGTCAGTAGGAGCTACGATGACTGCGGATGCTTTCCTGAATTTACAGACTATCGGTATTGTGGTAGGTGGTTTCCTTGCATTTGCTCTCTCTATAACAGGTGGTATTCTTCTGGTGAAGCTATTCAATCTGTTTAGCAAGAAGAAGATCAATCCGTTGATCGGTGCTACCGGATTGAGTGCTGTGCCCATGGCCAGTCGCGTAGCCAATGAGATCGGATTGAAGTATGATCCAAAGAATCACTTGTTGCAGTATTGCATGGCAAGTAATATCTCCGGAGTGATCGGCTCGGCAGTGGCTGCCGGTGTATTGATTTCTTTCTTAGGATAAGACAGATGGCATCTTTTATATTACTAAAGTAACTCATGAAAAAGAGGCTGTCTCAACATAGAAAAATGAGGCAGCCTTATTTTTAATTTATAAGT
>DALZBD010000449.1:0-3592 GCA_031977515.1 Bacteroides sp.
ACCGCCCCGGTTAGCGACTCTTTTTGTCTGTGCTGAGACGCAAAGTATTGCGTCTCTACAAGTATACCATATCCCTGAAATGAAAACACAAATCATGTAGAGACGCAATACCTTGCGTCTCAGCACAGACAAAGGACACAGTTACCCATAACCTTGCGTCTCAGCACAAACAAAGGACACAGGTACCCATACCTTGCGTCTGAATCCACAAACGAGCAAAATGTAAACAGGCTCTGAATCGGATGCAAAATTACTAAATAATACTTAGTTTTCGTATACAATCTTTCGTAACTACAAGAAAAGCACTACATTTGTTCTATAATTTTTATAATAAATGACCCGGTATGTAAAGGCTTTATAGACAAGAGACCAGCCTGCCGGAAGACAACCAGACAACCTATGCAAACAGCTGACAGCATTGTCATTATCCCTACCTACAACGAACGGGAAAATATAGAAAACATCATCCGTGCGGTTTTCGGACTGGAAAAGATGTTCCACATTCTTATCATTGAAGATGGCTCGCCCGATGGCACGGCAGACATTGTCCGGACGCTACAGAAAGAGTTTCCCGAACGCCTGTTTATGATCGAGCGCCAGGGAAAATTAGGATTGGGTACGGCCTATATAGCCGGATTCAAGTGGGCACTGGCACACGATTACGCCTATATCTTCGAGATGGATGCCGACTTCAGCCATAACCCTCAGGACCTGCCCCGCCTCTACAAGGCTTGTGCAGAGGAAGGTGCAGATCTCTCCATCGGTTCACGCTATGTCAGTGGGGTGAATGTGGTCAACTGGCCCATGGGGCGGGTACTGATGTCGTACTTCGCTTCGAAATACGTACGCCTGATCACAGGACTACCGGTACACGATACTACAGCCGGATTCAAATGCTACCGCCGCCAGGTACTCGAAACAATCGACCTGGACAGCATCCGCTTCAAAGGATATGCCTTCCAGATAGAGATGAAATTTACTGCCTACAAAAGCGGATTCCGTGTGGTAGAGGTACCTGTGATCTTTATCAACCGGGAACTGGGCACCTCGAAGATGAATACCAGCATCTTCGGAGAGGCAGTATTTGGCGTGATCAAACTGAAAATACACAGCTGGTTTCACAAATACCCACAGAAACGCTCATGAGACGTATCCTGATAGAAAATGCCACGCTGGTCAACGAAGGGAAGAGATTTCAGGGATCAGTAGTGATCGAAGGCCGGCAGATCGCAGAGATCCTGCAGGCAGGTGAACAGCCACAAGGCGACTTTGACGAACGGATTGATGCCATGGGCTACCTGCTACTGCCTGGTGTGATCGACGACCATGTCCATTTCCGTGACCCGGGACTCACTCAGAAAGCAGATATCCACACGGAAAGCTGTGCGGCAGCTGCCGGAGGGGTAACTTCCGTCATGGATATGCCTAACACCGTACCGCAGACTACGACACCGGAGGCATGGGAGGAAAAGATGCAACGGATGGCAGCAACGTCTCGTGTCAACTATTCCTGCTATTTCGGGGCGACCAATGACAATTATACAGATTTTCCTTTGCTGGACCCGCACCGTGTGTGTGGCATTAAGCTGTTTATGGGTTCGAGTACCGGCAATATGCTGGTGGATCGTCAGCAGAGTCTCAAACGTATATTCT
This sequence comes from Bacteroides sp., assembly GCA_031977515.1. Lineage (GTDB taxonomy): Bacteria > Bacteroidota > Bacteroidia > Bacteroidales > Bacteroidaceae > Bacteroides. Next base: position 1,654 of record DALZBD010000449.1, read on the forward strand.
CTGGTACTGATCTGCTGATTGCTGCTCATTGCGAAAGCCAGGAAATTATCAGTCACAATACCGAAAAACTATTGGCCGCAGAAGGCAAAGAAGGCGACCTGCCTTTGAGTTTCCATCCGCTGATCCGGTCGGAAGAGGCATGCTATGAATCTTCTGCCCTGGCTGTGCGACTGGCACGGGAGACAGGCGGTCGCCTGCACTTGCTCCACGTCTCTACTGCCCGCGAACTGGAACTGCTGGAAGAAACACCACTATCCGGAAAACGGATCACTGCCGAGGCCTGCATTCCTCATCTGCTCTATACAGAAGAGGACTATTCGAGGTATGGCACCCGTATCAAATGCAACCCGGCCGTCAAAAAAGCTACAGACCGGGAGGCTCTGCGCGAAGCTGTACGTTCGGGCCGTATCGATGTCATTGCTACCGATCACGCTCCTCATCTGATCACAGAGAAGCAGGGAGGCGCATTGAAAGCAGTATCGGGTATGCCTATGGTACAGTTTTCTCTCGTGAGTATGCTGCAACTGACCCGGGAAGGTATATTCAGTGTAGAAGAGGTGGTAGAAAAGATGTGCCATGCTCCTGCCCAATTGTATGAGATAAACAACCGTGGATTTCTCCGTACGGGCTATCAGGCCGACCTGGTTCTGGTATCTCCGGATGAGGAATGGACGGTAGAACAGGAAGACATCCTGAGCAAATGCAAATGGAGTCCACTCGAAGGCACTACTTTCAACTGGAAAATAAAAAGAACTTTTGTCAACGGACAAACGGTATATAATGACGGATGTGTAGATGACTCTGTCCGCGGACAGGAACTCCGCTTCCGCTAATCTTCTTACAGATAACATGATCTTAACCTATTCCCTCCACGAGGTCGGCGCCTATATCAACTGGATCTACTTCTTCCATGCCTGGGGCTTCCAGCCCCGTTTTGCACAGATCAGCCAGATACATGGTTGCGACGGTTGTCGTGCCTCCTGGCTGGCAGCTTTCCCTGAGGAAGACCGCCCCAAGGCTTCGGAGGCCATGCAGCTCTACAAAGAGGCCAACCGGATGCTGAATCAGCTTGACAAAGATTTTCAGGTCAGAAGTATAGTGGAGTTGTGCAAAGCCAATGCGGATGGAGATGATCTGTTGCTCAACGGCATACGACTCCCTCTGCTCCGGCAACAAACTGTACACAAAGCAGGTGAACCTTTCCTGTGCCTGAGCGACTTTGTACGTCCGCTCTCTTCCGGTATCAAAGATACAGTAGGAATATTTGCTTCGAGTGTAGAATCAGAAATGGAGCAGATGTATGCGCAGGATCCTTACAAACACCTGCTGGTACAGACCCTGGCCGATCGTCTGGCAGAAGCTGCTACCGAGAAAATGCATGAATATGTACGCAAAGAGCTCTGGGGATATGCTCCGGATGAAGATCTGGGAATAAAAGATCTGTTGATCGAAAATTTTCAGGGTATACGTCCGGCAGTAGGCTATCCCTCCCTACCCGACCAATCCATCAGCTTTGTCCTGGATAAGATCCTGGACATGAAGCAGATCGGCATTACTCTCACCGATAATGGCGCCATGCATCCACATGCCTCGGTCTGCGGCCTGATGCTGGCCCACCCGGCAGCTCACTATTTCTCTGTAGGAAAGATCGGAGAAGATCAGCTTGAAGACTACGCACGCCGACGAGGTGTGGAAGCGGAGCAATTGCGTAAATTTCTGGCTGCGAATCTATAAATGGCCACAAATCCCACAAAACAGAATGGATGGGCAGGAATATCAGCCGCACAGCGACTGTATGTGATCAGGCTCGCGCTTCTGCACAAGGCTGATCACATACAACCCTTATGTGGCTACCGTTTATACATATCTTTTTTACAGCGCCTGTAGAATCAGTCTTCATCAGGCCTTGTTATTCCTGCTGTCGGGAGCGCTCCCCGTC
>DALZBD010000450.1:0-3580 GCA_031977515.1 Bacteroides sp.
AAAACTTATTACCTTTGCGGGTCACTTTTGATAACATACAAATATCCTATATATGAATATCTCTTATAATTGGCTGAAAGAATATGTAACTTTCGATCTCTCTCCGGAAGAGGTAGCCGCGGCTCTTACCTCGATCGGTCTGGAGACCGGTGGTGTGGAAGAGGTACAGACCATCAAAGGAGGTCTGGAAGGGTTGGTGATCGGCGAAGTGCTGACTTGTGAAGATCATCCCAACTCGGACCATTTGCACACGACTACGGTGAATCTGGGAGACGGACAGCCTGTACAGATCGTTTGCGGTGCGCCCAATGTGGCTGCCGGACAGAAGGTGGTAGTGGCCACAATCGGCACCACACTGTATAGCGGCGACGATAGTTTTGTCATCAAAAAATCGAAAATACGTGGTGTGGAGTCCAACGGGATGATCTGTGCCGAAGATGAGATCGGTCTGAGCACCGACCATGGCGGTATCATTGTACTTCCCGAAGAGGCTGTACCGGGTACATTGGCCAAAGATTATTACAACATAAAGAGCGATTATGTATTGGAGGTAGATATTACGCCGAACCGTGCCGATGCTTTCTCGCACTACGGGGTAGCCCGTGACCTGTATGCCTACTTGCTTCAAAACGGTTATGAGACCTCTTTGTCTCTTCCTTCGGTGGAGGATTTTAAAGTAGAAAATCAGGACCTGGACATCGCGGTGGTAGTGGAAAATACCGAAGCGTGTCCGCGTTATGCCGGGGTGACAGTTTCCGGAGTGACTGTGAAGGAGAGCCCGGAATGGTTGCAGGACAAGCTGCGTGTGATCGGTGTACGTCCCATCAATAATGTCGTGGATATTACCAACTATATTGTACATGCATTCGGCCAGCCTTTGCACTGCTTCGACGCAGGAGAGATCAAAGGAGGGAAAGTGATTGTACGGACATTGTCCGAAGGATCTGCTTTTACTACGCTGGACGGTGTGGAGCGCAAACTTTCTGATCGCGATCTGATGATCTGTAACGAAGAAGAGGGGATGTGTATCGCCGGTGTATTCGGCGGACAGGATTCGGGATCTACCGAAGCTACGACCAATATCTTCCTGGAGAGTGCTTATTTCCATCCGACCTGGGTACGTAAATCGGCTCGCAGACACGGACTGAACACAGATGCCTCTTTCCGGTTTGAACGTGGCGTGGACCCCAATCAGACTATATACTGTCTGAAGCTGGCAGCACTGCTGGTGAAAGAACTGGCAGGTGGCACCATCTCTTCAGAGATCAAAGACATATACGCGTGTCCGGCGGAAGACTTTGTGGTGAACGTGACTTACCAGAAGATCAATACCCTGATCGGCAAGGTGATCCCGGTAGAGACTGTTAAGAGTATCGTATCCAGCCTGGAAATGAAGATCCTGCAGGAAGACAACGAGGGGCTGGTACTGGGTGTACCTCCTTACCGGGTAGATGTACAACGCGATGTGGATGTGATCGAGGATATCCTTCGTATCTATGGATATAATAATGTGGAGATCCCAGATACACTTCATTCCAGTCTGACTACCAAAGGGGAAGAAGACCAGTCGAATAAACTACAGAATCTGATCTCCGAACAATTGATCGGAAGCGGATTCAACGAGATACTCAACAATTCGCAGACACGTGCTGCCTATTACGACGGACTGACAGACTATCCGTCTGAAAAATTGGTGATGCTGCTCAATCCATTGAGTAGTGACCTGAATGCTATGCGTCAGACGCTGTTGTTTGGTGGTTTGGAGAGTCTGGCTTATAACATCAACCGCAAGAGTGCCGACCTGAAGTTCTTTGAATTCGGCAATTGCTATACGTATAGTGCAGAGCGCAGAGATCCGGAGAAGACACTGGCCCCCTACGCCGAAACGTATCATCTGGGACTTTGGCTCACCGGAAAGAGGGTGCAGAACTCCTGGGCACATGCCGATGAAGAGAGTAGTGTATATGAAATGAAAGCCTACGTAGAGGATATTTTCCAACGCCTGGGACTGGATATGCGTGGCCTGGTGGTTGGTAATCTGACCAACGATCTGTATGCGGCAGCTTTGTCGGTACATACACGTGGAGGAAAGTTATTGGCTACCTGTGGTATTGTGGCCAGACGTCATCTCAAACTCTTCGATATTGATCAGGAGGTGTATTATGCGGAACTCAACTGGAAAGAGTTGATGAAAGCGATCCGTAAGGTGAAGATCAGCTACAAAGAGATCTCCAAATATCCGGCAGTGAAGCGCGACCTGGCTTTGTTGCTGGACAAGCAGGTACAGTTTGCCGAGGTAGAGAAGATCGCTTATGAAACTGAGAAGAAACTGCTCAAAGAGGTGAGTCTCTTCGATGTCTATGAAGGCAAGAATCTCGAGCCGGGTAAGAAGTCGTATGCGGTGAGTTTCCTGTTGCAGGACGAAGAACGCACGCTGAACGATAAGATCATAGATAAGATCATGTCTAAGCTGGTAGCTAACCTGGAAAACAAACTGGGAGCTAAGCTGAGATAAAGGAAAATGAAATTTATTTTTGTAACGACAAGATAGAAAATACAAATCCCATGGGAAGAGCATTTGAATATAGAAAAGCATCCAAGCTGAAAAGATGGGGCAATATGGCCCGTGTATTTACCCGCGTAGGCAAGCAAATAGCGATTGCTGTAAAAGCAGGCGGCCCCGATCCGGAAAACAATCCGCACCTGCGTTCGGTCATCGCCAATGCCAAGCGTGAGAATATGCCGAAAGATAATATCGAACGTGCGATCAAAAACGCATTGGGCAAAGACCAGAAGGATTACAAAGAGATGAACTACGAAGGTTATGGCCCGTTTGGGGTAGCTGTGTTTGTGGAGACTGCTACAGACAACACAACCCGTACGGTAGCCAATGTGCGTAGTATATTTAATAAATTCGGTGGCTCATTGGGCACGAGTGGAAGTCTGGATTTTATCTTCAATCACAAATCTATGTTTACCATTACTCCGAAAGAAGGAGTGGATATGGATGAACTGATCCTGGAATTGATTGATTACGGTGTGGATGAGGAGTATGAAGAGGATGAAGATGAAGTGATCCTGTACGGAGATCCTAAATCTTTCAGCCAGATCCAGAAGTATCTGGAAGAGAATGGCTATGAGATCAAAGGATCTGAGTTTACCCGGATCCCTAACGATGAGAAGGAACTGACTCCCGAGCAGCGTGAAACGATTGATAAGATGGTAGAACGTCTGGAAGAGGATGAGGATGTACAGAATGTATATACCAATCTGAAACCTGTTGCGGAAGAGGAATGATGGAACTTACCTATAAAACACAGGGCACTTGCAGTCAGGTGATCGAAGTCAAAGTAGAAGAGGATCTTATTAGGGAAGTGATCTTCTGGGGAGGGTGTAACGGCAATTTGCAGGGACTTTCCCGCCTGGTTACCGGCCTGCGCCCCGAGGAGGTTATTTCGCGCCTCGAAGGAGTGCGATGCGGTGCTCGCGCTACCTCTTGTCCGGATCAGCTGTGCAAGGCGCTCAAACAGATGGGATACTGAGATTGGTAGATTTACAATTGAAATCACATTTGATAAAA
>DALZBD010000451.1:0-3580 GCA_031977515.1 Bacteroides sp.
CGAAATAGCTAAGTTGTACAGCACTTCCAAGAGTGGCGGATTTATCAACGGAACGTTGGACGGGATTGTGCATCTATTGAAAAAAGAGGGAAAACTCGCTAAGAAGTAAGTTCCCTTATAGTTGAAATAAAAACCCTTTAAAGCATAACATTTATGAATGTATTGACAATCTTTTTACAGGTACCTGATGGTGGTGGCTCAGGAATGCCATTCTGGATCATGCTGGTGGCTATGTTTGCCATCATGTATTTCTTTATCATTCGTCCTCAGAATAAGAAACAAAAAGAACTGAGTAATTTCCGTAAGTCTCTGGAAGTGGGTCAGCAGGTGATCACAGCAGGCGGAATTCATGGAAAGATCAAGCAGATCAATGACAACGATGTGGTCCTGGAGATTGCATCGGGCGTGCAGATTAAGATCGATAAGAATTTTGTGTACGGTGTAGGTAGCAATGCCAATCCTGCCAATAAATAGGTAATGTATAGGATATACGAATGTACAGAGTTCCGAACATACGAAGAATATACAACGGAATGATACGTCGGATTAAGAATTTCCTGCTGAGTAACGACAGCAGGCAGTTCTTAATTTTTTTATTTTTCTTCTTAGTCGCCAGTGGGTTCTGGCTTTTGCAGACGCTCAATGATGACTATGAAACAGAGTTTACCGTACCTGTCCGTTTGCGCGGCGTTCCCAATAATGTGGTGCTTACCACCGAGCCCGCTTCGGAAGTTACCATAAAAGTAAAAGACAAGGGCACGGTCCTACTCAATTACCTTATCGGGAAGACTTTCTTTCCTATCAATCTGGAATTTGCAGATTATACCGGAAGCAACACTGTGAAAATCTATACTTCTGACTTTCAGCGTACCATTCTGAATCAGTTGACTGCTTCTACACAACTGTTGTCGGTAAAGCCCGACACGCTGGAATATATCTATTCGACAGGGATAGCCCGTCAGATCCCGGTGAAAATATCGGGAAACGTGAAGGCCAATCCGCAATATTATATAAGCGATACGATCTACTCTCCTGATTCTGTTTTGGTGTATGCTCCGGAAGACTTGCTGCAAAGCATCTCTGTAGCCTATACGGAAGACCTGAATCTGTTCAATCTGACAGATTCGGTGACTCAACAAGTTCAACTCAAAGCAGTAAAAGGTGCAAAGTTTATTCCCGATGTAGTGAATGTCCGCTTTCCTGTGGATATGTATGCAGAGAAGAGTGTGGATGTTCCTTTACTGGGGGTGAATTTTCCGCGGGACAAAGTTCTCCGTACTTTCCCTTCGAGGGTACAGATCACTTTCCAGGTAGGGCTTAGCAATTATAATAAGATATCAGCATCCGATTTTGTAATCAGCGTTTCCTATGATGAACTCCTGCGTCTGGGCGCGGAGAAATATACAGTCAGACTGAAGGCTATACCCGAAGGTGTGAACAATATCCGGGTCTATCCCGAGAAGGTTGATTTTCTTATCGAAGAACTCCCCAATAATGATTAAAATAGGCATTACCGGCGGCATCGGTAGTGGCAAAAGTGTCGTATGCCGGTTATTAGAGGTAAAAGGTATACCTGTTTATAATTCGGATATGGTTGCAAAACAATTGATGGTGACTGATCCTGATATACGTGCCGGATTGATATCAGTACTGGGGCAGGGAGTATATCAGGAAGGGCAGTTGAATAAGCCTTTGCTGGCCTCTTTTCTTTTCAGTGATCCGAAACATGCTGCTGTAATTAATGGAATTGTACATCCTGTAGTACGATCAGATTTTCGTAGATGGGCAGAAAAGCACCGATATTCCTCTTTGGTAGCCATGGAGTCTGCTATTCTGATAGAATCCGGATTTACAGCAGAGGTAGACTATGTGGTGGAGGTGTACGCTTCTCTTCCCGTACGTCTGCAGCGGACGATGGAGCGTGACGGTTCTACTGAGCAACAGGTGATGCAGCGTATGCAGAGTCAGATGGATGATGAACAGAAGAAAAATGCGGCAGACTTTGTGATTATAAATGAGGAAGAAAGTGCTATTATCCCTCAGGTGGAGGCAATGCTCAGGCAGTTTAGCGTACAGGAGTACTAATAATTGTTTAAATCCTTTCTTTTTCCTGAGTGTTCAGTTGTAGATTTCGGTTGCGAATGTTACTTTTGCCGCACATTTAGAAATAAAATTTGATATACTATGTTGAAGACTATCTTGTCTATTTCCGGAAAACCCGGATTATATAAATTAATTTCCCGTGGTAAAAATATGTTGATCGTTGAATCGATAACAGATAAGAAGCGTTTTCCGGCTTATGGAAATGAGAAGATTATCTCATTGGGAGATATTGCTATCTATACTCAGGAAGACGAAACCCCTTTAAGACAGGTATTGATCGCAGTTCGTGACAAAGAAAATGCAGCTGTCATAGAGATGGATATTAAAAAGGCTTCTCCGGATCAGTTGCGTGACTATATGGAGGAGATATTGCCTGATTATGACCGGGAAAGGGTATATGTGAGTGATATAAAGAAATTGCTTACCTGGTACAATTTATTGATCAGCAACGGGATCAGCGAATTTGAAGAGAAAGAAGAAGAGAAAAAGGAAGCAACAGAAGAATAAAACTTCTTTGACTATTTGCGGGAAGAAAACAGAGAACCTTGCCGTCTCATCGGCAGGTTTTTTTTGTTATTTCTGTCTGTAACTCAGACCGTTTTGTAAAGAAAAGTCTTGTGGCTTTTTTAGTATAAAAATATACTTTTTCTTTGGGACTATTGAGCCTTTTGGCTATCTTTGTACACATAACACGTTGCACCAAAGCGTTGGTGCCTGAGAAAAGGAAATGTTTATAAGTAGATTATGCGTTTTTCTACTATTCCGTACCTGAGATCTGGACAATTTCACTATTCGGGAATAATAGGCAATGTATACTCATGCTTTCAATGCGATAAATTATAATATAGCAAATGAAGTGTGGGTTGTTGTATATTATTTGAATAGTGGCAGTCCAGGGCCTTAGGTACGATAATAACAACATTCCCACACTTTTTGTGAATATATAATTGAACGCTGATAAACATGGTTGGACAAACGAAAGCTAACGAGAATGTTCGGCTTGTATTGAATCAGAATACAGGTGAACTTTGTATCGAGAATGTGGAATACCATTCTTTGGTATATCTGTATGACTCCAATGGAATATTACAGACCTATTCGGAAAATGTTACGGAAGATACTTTGTCCTGTTGTCTGTCTGCACATGGAATGTATATACTTGTCATAAATAATCCTCAGTATGGCTATGTCGTCAGGAAGATCCATTATTAATAAACGGAAACAGATCATTATAAATAAAAAAGCCTCTCACTGTGAGAGGCTTTTTTATTATGAATTTTCCGGATTATAGCGGATTAGTAGATCTTAAAAGTAATGTATCCCTGTAAGGGATTCATCAGCCATTGGATGATTGATAAATTCCCAACAGGGACACAATCTATTTTTTCAGGAAGTACTTATTTCGCTCTTTTCAGAAATCTATATTATGATATTTATCCATTATGGAACGTCAACCCATATTCATTCGCTTCTACAT
>DALZBD010000452.1:0-3577 GCA_031977515.1 Bacteroides sp.
TGCGTATCGAAGAGGCTGCTGCCCGTGCACAGGCACGTATCGACTCCGGTTCGCAGACCATTGTGGGGGTAAACAAATACCGTCTCGAAAAAGAAGATCCGATCGATATCCTCGAGATCGACAATACCGCTGTACGTCTCGACCAGATCCAGCGTCTGGAGGTATTGAAACAAGGTCGTGACGAGGCCCAAGTGAAAGCAGCACTGGATGCCATCACCCGTTGCGTGGAGACAGGCGAAGGCAACCTGCTCGAGCTGGCAGTAGAAGCGGCTCGCGTACGTGCTACCTTGGGAGAGATCTCTTATGCATGTGAGACCATTGTCGGACGTTACAAAGCAATCATCAGAACCATATCAGGCGTGTATTCAGCAGAAAGTAAAAACGATTCGGACTTCAAACGTGCCTGTGAATTGGCCGAGGAGTTTGCAAAAAAAGAGGGTCGACAGCCTCGTATCATGATCGCGAAAATGGGGCAGGACGGTCACGACCGCGGAGCCAAAGTAGTTGCAACCGGATATGCCGATTGCGGATTCGATGTGGATATGGGACCGCTGTTCCAGACACCTGCCGAAGCAGCGCGTGACGCGGTAGAAAATGATGTACACGTAGTCGGTGTATCTTCACTGGCAGCCGGTCACAAGACCCTGGTGCCCCAGATCATCGAAGAGTTGAAACAACTCGGACGTGAAGATATCATCGTGATTGCCGGTGGTGTGATCCCTGCGCAGGACTACGACTTCCTGTATCAGGCGGGCGTAGCTGCGATCTTTGGCCCTGGTACTCCGGTAGCCAAAGCAGCCTGTCAGATCCTGGAGATCCTGATGGACGAAGAATAAACCGGGAAATATCCTTTATATAAAAACCGGGGGAGCAAGTTTATCTTGTTCCCCCGGTTTTTTTTGTTGTCTGTAGACGATCTTATTTTATAAGATTGCCATTTAAAAAAGTGTTTGCGTTTTCGCGAAAGAAAGCACACCCGTCAGGTGCTGGCTCATGATATTGGTTGCTCCGTTGGCATCGTGGTTTTTGATGTATTCAAACAGCAACCTGTGTTCGCTGATGGGAATATCGAAATTGGTCTTGCACACATTGAATTTGGAGTAGTTGGTCATGATATCCGGAGTGATGATCATCATCATGGATTTCAGGACCATGTTCTTCGATCCCTGCGCGATGGTCCGATGAAAGTAAAGGTCTTCCTCCATGGCCGATCCATTCTCTTCCACTTTCTCAATGTATTTGTTCATCGCCTTTTCTATCTCATGAAGATCCTCTTCCGTACGGCGGATGGCACACAATCGGGCCGCATTGGTCTCCAGGATCGCCCGCATCTCCACCAGCGAATAGAAGTCGTGACTGTCCATTTGCAGTACATCGCTGATCAGGCCATCCAGTGCTGTCATCTCCATACCGGCCACCACCGAACCACTCTGTGGCAGCGTCTTCAGGATGTTGTAGAATTCCAGTTTTTTCAGAGCATCTCTTACATGCGTACGTCCCACGCCAAATCGCTCTGCCATCTTGCGTTCGGCCGGCAGACGATCGCCCGGTTTCAGTTGTCCGGTATTCAGCAACAGACGTATTTGCCTGATGATGCTTTCCGTAGGATTCTCTTCTACTTTGGTGAGATTTTCTAAAATGTGATCCGTTTTCATCTTTTTATTTCTATATAGGTGCAAAGTTAAAAAAATCCCGATGAAAATGTCTGCTCCCATTGAAAATAGAGACTATTGTAGCTAAAAACTATACTTTTTTACTATTTATTTCACGAAAATTTGGTCTGCCAATTTGAAATATGTATGTTTGTCGCATCTATTAAAGAATACCAGGGATGGATCTGTATTTACTTATTTATGTGTATAAACGGATATGAAAAAGGTACTTTTGACACACTATCTTCCGGTAGAAGGGTTGGGATCACTCTCTACCGGGTTTGAAATAGATTATTTGCATAATAGTCAAAATATGAATGAATTAGATTGGGTGAAACTGGGGTGTTGCGAAGCGCTGCTACCTACATATACATTCAAAGTAACCCGGGAGGTCATAGATCGTGCCCCTGCCTTGAAGATCATAGCCAATTTTGGTGCAGGCTACGACAATATTGACATTGACTATGCCAGAGAAAAAGGAATATGGGTGACCAATTCTCCTCAGGCGGTGATCGAGCCTACTGCCGAGCATGCCTTTGCACTGATGCTTTCCGTAGCCCGCAGGGTGGGAGAACTGGATCGGAAAATGCGTAAAAAAGCAACTATACAGATCAAAACCATGAGCAACCTCGGACAGGGACTATCCGGAAAAAGACTGGGCATTCTCGGATTCGGACGTATCGGTCGGGCTGTTGCCCGGAGAGCACTTGCTTTTGATATGGAAGTGGTCTACTGCAACCGTCATCCCCTTACAGAAGAAGAGGAACACAGCTTGCAGGTAAGTTACCTGCCCCGCTGGGAACTGTTGCAGACTTCCGATGTAGTCTCCCTGCATGCACCAGCCACTCCTTCTACCCGCCACCTGATCGGTGAAGCAGAGTTGCGATCGATGAAGAAAAACGCCATTCTCATCAATACAGCCCGGGGATCGCTGGTCGACGAACAGAGTCTGATCCGTGCCCTCGAGGAGGGGTGGATCTGGGGAGCCGGACTGGATGTATTCGAACAGGAACCTCTGATCTCCGCACGGCTTTTGTCGCTAGACAATGTAGTGCTTTCTCCCCACAACGGTACGGGTACCATGGAGGCACGGATCGCTATGACCCGCTATGCTGCGGAGAATATCCGACGATATTTTGCCGGAGAAGAGGTGTTGTCACGTGTATGAAAGCTAAGAAACTGCCAGGATTTTGGCTTATGCTGAACGTTGTGTTGTCTACGTCCATTTCTGAGACGCAAGGTATTGCGTCTCTACAAGTAAATCACATTCATAAGAAAGCACAAACTATGTAGAGACGCATATTTGCGTCTGAATAAAGAAACAAGTAAAATTCAGGAAAATCTGAAACAAATACATATACAATCATGAGAAAACAGATCTTATTTGTCATTGCCTGCTGCTTCACTCTTTTTGCAGCAGCACAGAAAAGCCAGGAAACACCCTATGGGGTTGTTGTCCCTCAGGGATTCACTTACCATCTCGATGTCCCTTTCACACCAGCCGGAAGCTGGGTAGGAAAAATGGATCTTTATCTTCCACCCGTTACGGAAGCGCCTACTCCTGTCATTATTAATATTTTCGGAGGAGGCTGGAATCACGGAAACAAAGAAAAGCAACGAGGCTTTTCGGCCTTCTTCAAAGCCGGGTGTGCAGTAGCCAATATCGAATACAGACTGGTAGACGTAGCCCCTGCTCCTGCTGCCATTGAAGACGTGCGTTCCGCATTGATCTTTTTGCTGAAAAATGCAGCACAGTACAACATCGATCCCGAACGAATTATCTATATGGGTGGATCGGCAGGAGGTCATCTGGCTATGATGGGAGCCTATCTGGGCAACGATCATCGTTTCGACAGGGACTACGACGGGCTGGGAGAGATACGTGTAGCAGCCGTTCTGGATAAATACGGAATCGCCGATATGAC
>DALZBD010000453.1:0-3567 GCA_031977515.1 Bacteroides sp.
TTTTTTAGACGCAAATATGCGTCTGTACAGCATTGTGTTTTCTTTGGGAGGTGATATACTTGTAGAGACGCAATACGTTGCGTCTCATACGTACCTTGTCTCATATATAGCTGGAATAAAATAATCTGATATACTGTTCGGCTCTTTCTTTATTCTATATCATCTTTGATCACCACTCCCAGCAGCGGTACCAGATCGGTTACCTGCAACGCACTCACCACAGCCCCTTTCAGGTCCGGGATATGCGCCTGTATGCCGGCGATCTCTGCCATGCGCAGATCAATGCCCCGCAGCGGAGTACGGTAGAACTCACTCTCTGTGATCCGGCTGTGTAGGAAACCGATGGATCGTAGCCGACATTCCATGAAACTGGTATGTGGCAGGTCACAGTGTTCAAAACCGATCTGTTCCAGTTTGCTCATGGAGAAGTTGGCATATTCCCCTACGCATCCGGTGAAAGAAATATGATACAGTGTACTTTCCGACAGATTGATGCCTGTGAGTTTACAGTTACGAAATGCAATCCGATGCAGGGAAGCACCGTTCCAGTTCACATTGGAAAGGTCGCAACTGTCAAATACTACATCATTCATCTGTACTCCCTTCATCGAACAGGCAGGAAAGAAATGCCTGTTGAAGGTACAGTTGCTCAGTGTGATACCGCGTCTTTCAATGCCTGTGCTGACGCCCATTTCCACGGCAGCATCTTTCAGGGTATCGTTATCCTCTATCCACTCTTCAAGTGACGACTCAAACGGTTGCTGTGCGGAGAGCATAGGAGATACGATCTTCAGGGGAGGATGGGATTTGTATCCGGTCTGTTTTTTCATATATGTGTTGTTTTGATTTTCAGAACTGTTTGCCCAACCACGCCCCGGCTATCACAGCGAGGATACCGAGAGCCACACTGGCCAGTGCATAAAAAAGAAAAGTACCATACAATTCTGCTTTCAGCAGTTGAAGCCCCTCGTTAGAGAAAGTAGAAAAGGTCGTGAATCCTCCGCAAAATCCTACCGTCAGAAACATACGTATTTCTGTAGACAATGAATAGCGGGTCGATAGCGCATAAAACAGGCCTATCAGCAGACTACCCACAATATTTACTCCAAACGTGCCCCACATCAGTGAGAAATAGTTGATCCTGCCGTTCAGGGCATGTTGTACCAGGTAGCGCAATACGCTTCCTGCACCTCCTCCGACAAATATATAGATGATCTCTTTCATACGATACAAAGATATAGATGGTTATCCTTAATAGAACGTACAAAAATACAATTGTTTCATTGTCGGACAGAAAGTTCTACGGATAATTTCCGGAAAGATTTTTGGTTGGTACGAGTTCATAAACCATAAGGATGCCGATATATTTGTATGTGATATATCTGTATTGTTCCAGCCGCGTAGCGGTTGTATGTTTGTAGCCCTGTGCGGGAGCGCAGGGAATTGAATAAAGGTCTGTGAATTGCGCCCCATAGGGGTGCTATGTAAGAAATAGTTTATTTTTGGCTATTATATATATACCATTTATATGTAATACTACAGAAACATAGCACCCCTATGGGGCGCAACCCATTTATCCTGCATGATTTCCCCGCGTTTCCGCACAGGGCTACAAACATACAACCGCTATGCGGCTGGCATGGATAAATAAATAGTATGTTGCTGGTAAACATTCTATTATCTGGTAATCCTTATCCTGACGGCTATGCCTACGCAGCTATGAATATGCTGTCCCTTTACAACCGGGATATTTCCGGGTATATCTGGTAACTTTGTAATTCCCTTGTCATTCTCCGGAGATTTTGTACTTTTGAAAGCCGAAGCCACAGGCAGTCCCATGAAGAAGATTATTTTTTTGCTATTCTGCTCCCTCATCCTTCTTCCTTTTCCGGTTTCCGGGAAAGCCGATTCCTTGTTGGTGCGTCTTGATAGGGTGCTGAAAGAGCGCGATCGGTATGACACGATCAAAGAACAGCGTTTGGATAGTCTAAAGAAGCAGTCCATTTCTGCTTCTTCTGAAGAATATGCCTACCAATTACGTGACCAGCTGGCCGCAGAATACGAATTGTATATCGCAGACTCTGCCCTGCATTATTTGCAACAAAACCTGCAACTGGCCATCCGCATGCAGTGGAAAGACCGTATCGCCGACAACCTGCTGAAAGAGGCCTCTGCTCTTGCGGTATCGGGTATGTACAAAGAGGCGTGGGACAAACTTGCGCAGGTGGACCGGGAAGAACTCCCCGAGGCTTTGTTGCCCTGTTGGTACGATCTGGGGCGGCAGCTCAACTCCTTTATGCATACCTATTCCTGGCGGGATGCCTATTCCGGGGATTATTTGCAGCAGGAACTGCTTTACCGGGATTCACTACTTAGTGTGCTGCCTCCCGTGTCGCCCTCTTATCAGTTGTACGAAGCCGAGAAATTATACAATCACGGACAATTGACTGCTGCCCGTGGGGCGTTGCAGACGCTGATACAGATCCTTCCAGATACGTCTAATATCTATGCAAGGGCTGCCTTCACTCTGGGGCTTATTTATCGTGACGAAGGACATACCGATCTTTATATCAACTATCTCACTCTTTCTGCTATTTCCGATGTACGTGCCTCTGTCAAAGAGAATGCTGCCCTGCAATACCTGGCAGTGGCTCTGTATGAAAAAGGAGATATCGACCGTGCCTATCGGTATATCAAATACTCACTGGAAGACGCCATTTTCTGCAATGCCCGCCTGCGTACCGTGGAGATCTCCCGGATGCTTCCCGTGATTGATGCGGCATATACCGGAAAGGCAGCTCAGCAGCGGCGTCAACTGGTCTTTTTCCTGATAGTAGTATCATTGCTTTCCTTCTTCCTGATCCTGGCCATCGGGTGGATCTACCGACAAGTCAAACGACTGCGAAGTACACAGGAGAAACTCCGTCAGGCCAATCACATCAAAGAAGAATATATCGGACATTTTCTCGATCTCTGTTCCGTCTATATCGAAAAACTCTCCCATTTTCGCCGCACGGTGCACCGTAAGATCTCCGCCGGGCAGACCGAAGAACTGCTGCGCATGACCAAAAGCGCGCAACGGTCGGACGCTGAACAGCAGGAACTGCATGCCAATTTCGACCGTGCTTTCCTGCATCTCTATCCCGACTTTGTCAGGGAATTTAACGACCTGCTCCAACCCGAAGAGAGGTATGTGTTGCGTACCGATGAATTGCTCAATACCGAGATGCGTATCTATGCTTTTATTCGTCTGGGCATCGACGATACAACCAAAATCGCAGGCTTTCTTCATTACTCCGTCAATACCATTTATACCTACCGCAATAAAGTCAAAAACAAAGCCATTGATCGGGAGAAATTTGAGAAACAGGTCATGAATATCGGTACGGTCTGATCTCATTCATTTATATTTTTATTTCTCGCTGCTTTGCATATTTTGTTAGCAATAAGAGTTTTATGCAAACGTTTTCCGATAAAACTTTTATATTTCATTTATACACCCTCCCGGGGTATAGGTTTCCGTGTTATCTTTGTGAAAAGTAAAAGCCTTTTTACATTTTAATAATC
>DALZBD010000454.1:0-3559 GCA_031977515.1 Bacteroides sp.
ACATGCAACTGGGTAATATCCAGACTCTGTATAAAGTGATACGCCTGGTCAAAATACTCTTCCGTCTCTCCTCTCGTACCCACAATCACATCTACCCCGATAAATGCATCAGGAAGATATTGGCGAATGAGTTCTATCTTTGCCCGGAACAGTTCTGTGTCGTATCGTCTTCGCATAAGTTTCAATACTTCGTCGGACCCGGCTTGCAGAGGAATGTGGAAATGAGGCATAAAACGCTTGGATCCGGCAACAAACCGGATGATATCATCTGTAAGCAGGTTGGGTTCGATCGAAGAGATGCGGTAACGCTCGATCCCCTCTAGCTGATCCAATGCCCGGATAAGGTCCAGAAAGTTCTCTCCGGTAGAACGCCCGAAGTCTCCGATATTCACGCCGGTAAGTACAATCTCCTTCCCTCCCTCCTTGGCCGCCTGTGTGGCTTGCTGCACCAGCGACCCGATCGTACCGTTGCGGCTGTGTCCTCTGGCAAAAGGAATCGTACAATACGAACAATAATAATCGCATCCATCCTGTACCTTCAGGAAGTACCGGGTACGATCGCCCCGGGAACAGGAAGGAACAAAAGACCTGATCTCATTGGTCTTACTGGTGATTGCCTCGCCAGAACCCTTCTTTTGCAGATCTCCGAGATAATTCAGCAGGTCTTTCTTCTGTTCGGCTCCCAATACGATGTCTACTCCTTCTATACGGGCAACCTCTTCCGATTTGAGCTGTGCATAACAACCGGTAACCACCACAAAGGCTCCGGGATGTTGACGCACAAGACGATGTATGGCCTGACGGCATTTCTTATCCGCCGTATCCGTGACCGAACAGGTATTGATGACGCAGATATCGGCCTGTTCTCCTTTACGTGCCGTACGCACTCCGGCTTCGCGAAGGGTACGTCCTATGGTAGATGTTTCGGAAAAGTTAAGTTTGCAGCCTAATGTATAATAAGCCGCGGTCTTGTCCTGAAACATAGTATGATCTATCATATTCTTAAAAACATATATATGCCACAAAGGTACGGAATAATATAATTAAAACTTGTTATCGCCAAAAAGTAGTTATTCTCCGTTTTTATTTTTGCAGATTAAACTTTATTCCTACTTTTGCACAAATTCTGAAAAAACGTGCAATGATAAAAGAAAACTTCATTAAACTATACGAGAGTAGTTTTAAGGAGAATTGGGATTTACCCTGTTACACAGACTACGGAGAAAACACGGAATATACCTATGGAGAAGTGGCCCAGGAGATCGCCAAGCTTCATCTGGTGTTCAAACATTGTAGCCTGCGCAGAGGAGACAAGATCTCTGTGATCGGCAAGAACAACTCCCGCTGGTGCATTGCCTACATGGCTACAGTCACCTATGGTGCCATCATTGTACCGATTTTGCAGGACTTCAACCCCAACGATGTACACCACATTGTCAACCACTCGGAGTCTGTATTCCTCTTTACCAGTGATGCGATCTGGGAAAATCTGGAAGAAGAAAAGCTCCCGGGAGTACGCGGGGTTTTCTCGCTTACAGATTTCCGTTGCCTGCATCAACGGGATGGAGAGACTGTTCAGAAATTCCTGAAACATCTGAATACAGAAATGGAACAAACCTACCCCAACGGATTCTGCCGGGAGGATGTACAATATACAACGTTGTCTAATGACAAGGTTATGCTGCTCAACTATACATCAGGAACCACAGGTTTCAGCAAAGGAGTGATGCTCACCGGCAACAACCTGGCCGGGAACGTCACCTTTGGTATACGTACAGAGCTGTTGAAGAAGGGTGATAAAGTGCTCTCCTTTCTTCCCCTGGCACACGCCTACGGATGTGCTTTCGATTTCCTGACAGCAACCGCTGTAGGCACACATGTGACCTTACTGGGCAAAGTCCCTTCTCCAAAGATCATCATGAAAGCTTTTGAGGAGGTAAAGCCCAATCTGATCATTACTGTGCCGCTGGTCATTGAAAAGATATACAAAAATGTGATCCAGCCTCTGATCAACAAAAAAGGAATGCGCTGGGCATTAAGCATACCTCTACTGGATTCACAGATCTATGCACAAATCAGGAAAAGACTGGTGGATGCGCTGGGCGGACGCTTCAAAGAGATCATCATCGGAGGAGCGGCCATGAATCCGGAAGTAGAGGAATTCTTTGCTAAGATCAAATTCCCTTTCACCATCGGATACGGTATGACGGAGTGTGCCCCACTGATCAGCTATGCCCCCTGGAACGAATTTATTCCTACCTCTTCCGGAAAGATCCTGGATATTATGGAAGGACGGATCTACAAAGATAAACCCGAGGATTCTCTGGGTGAGATCCAGGTACGCGGTGAGAATGTGATGGCAGGCTACTACAAAAACCCTGAAGCAACACGCGACGCATTCACAAAGGACGGCTGGCTACGTACCGGTGATCTGGGAACGATGGACGAGCAAGGGAATATCTTCATACGGGGTCGTATCAAGACCATGATCCTCAGTTCGAGCGGACAAAATATCTTCCCGGAAGAGATCGAGGCCAAACTCAATAATCTGCCTTTCATTCTGGAAAGTCTGATCATCGAACGCAACAAGAAACTGGTTGCGCTGGTATACCCAGATTACGAATCACTGGATTCTCTCGGTCTCAATCAGGAAGCAGAGCTAAAAACAGTAATGGACGAAAACCTGAAAAACCTCAATAAAACAGTAGCTGCTTATGAGAAGGTGAGTCAGATACAACTCTATCCGACTGAGTTTGAAAAGACTCCCAAACGTAGTATCAAACGCTATTTATACAACAGTATCGCTGAAAAATAACTGTAATACTTTGGGTGTGACTGAAACAAAAAGAAAGGGTTATACACACTTTTTTTCAAAAAAAACGCTTTGCTAAATACAAGTTATCCAAAAAGTACATAAATTTGCACCGTTTTAATAAGCAAAGATTGTATTAAAGATTTAAAAAGCAAAGAAAATGAAAAAATTAATTTGGATGTTCGTTGCAGCTGCTGCTATCTCATTCGCTTCTTGCGGTGGAAACAAAACAGCTGAAGCTCCTGCTGCGGAAGAAGTAACAGTAGAAGAAGTTGTAGAAGTAGCAGATGTTGAAGAAGCTAACGACAGCATTGAAGTAGCTGAAGAAGTTGCTGAATAATAGCACGTCTACTTAAAGAAATGGAAGGGATACATTACGAAGATGTATCCCTTTTTTGCTATCTATCCTTCGGAATAATGCTTCACGGCTAAGTGAGGGTGTATCAAAAACCCAAACGTTCTTTGATTTGGTTACAAACTGTAAATCACAACACTAAAGGTGTTGAATATGAACTAACGATCGAAAAAGTCAACCATCGGTCAGCGGAACTAATAATCCCCAGTGAAGCGGAGCCACTGGGGTATCAAGCGGTATTTTCCCTTCAACCCTAAAGCGGCTACCGTTTATACATATCTTGATTTTCATCGTTGATCTCTATCTTTGATCGGGATTTAATCTCTCTGTTTGATGTGCATTTCTGACTTTCGATGTATCTGTAGCCTCCCAAACATAGTTACGATGGAAGA
>DALZBD010000455.1:0-3543 GCA_031977515.1 Bacteroides sp.
GAAACACATAAGAAAGTTGACCTGAAAGCCTATTATTTGCAAATGGGAAACTTTCTATTTTCTCTTTCGAAGAGAACCTTTTTCAGGGTGTCGTAAGGGAGGTTTAAAAAAGAAAGTTGACGATATCGGCTGGAAGATCTGTCTGTTTATTATAATAAGGTATATTTGTTTTTCTCTCCCAATAGCGCAATGTCATTCAGTTAAGGAATAAATGACATTGCCCGATAGGCAGGAGGATGAACTTTTGCTCCCTTCCGGATAGCGGGTCTTTGAGTGTTTTATACCTGTTGAAAACAGAAAATATATGTGGTCTGTTCCAGAGATAAGTGTATATTTATTTATAAATAATTCATAGAGAAACAGCAGGCAGACTGATTGTTTCTGAAAATGGATTTTGTGATTTTCGTAAATTCTTAATGGTTATAATTACGGAAAAGGTGTGGTTTGCTTTGATCGTCGGTGAAATCCATGTTTTCAGTAAACAGAGACCTCTTTTTTTTTCAATACGTAAAGAACTATTTTTTATTGTTACTCATTTCAGGTTGTATATAAAATTGAAAATCTTTATTTTTATATTGTTTTCCTGGCGCAATTAAGAAGGGGACATGTCAGGAAATGTATAAGAAGAATCTAACCAATCTTTGTAAACCTAAAAAGGAAGGGACCATATCATGAAGAAAGAACCATTTAACGAGAGAAAGTATCAGTATACCGGTAGCGGTATGCAACTTGTGGAAATTGAGAAAAATGAGTATGATGGAGATGAAGGAAACACTACCTTCAGTCAGGACAATTATTTTGTGGCCGATTGGTCCGTGTATGTACAAGGCAAGGAAATGGCCTCAACGAATACCCTGAATATTCCACATACCGAGTATTTTATTCCCGATTGGGGCAACATAGAAGGATTTGTTTTTCATAATGAATAAACTTGAGTGCCGCTCTTGTGTAAATCTATTTTTTAGTAGATCGTTTTTGATCTGAGCCTGCTGTTTCTTTCATCACGATAGTTCGTATTTTCCTGGATAAGCGGACTTGAAAAAAACGGAGGTAAGTGAGAAACTCACTTACCTCCGATCCTTTTTGTAAATAGTATGTGAGACGCACTATAGTGCGTCTCTACGTATTGTGTACGATTGTTTATACGAGGTGTGCGATCCACTCTTCGCGATCGCCCGGAAGCAGGTCGATCACCGGTACTTCTACCATGGTGTAGCAACCCGGTTGTTGTCTCATGGAGGCGCGGGCTACGCAGATCAGTACCTGTGCGGTAAGGGCCGGATTGTTGATGCGCATATTGAATTCGAACAATTGGTTCTGTGTCTTTCCCGATACGCCTTTGCGGGTAAGATTCACTCCGTGTCCCATATCGAGCAATGCATCTACACTGGGTACTTCGATCACATGCGTCTCATCATTCACGAAGTAAGCATCGGCTTTGATGGCGGCAGCTACGTTTTCGTAGCTGTATCCCTCTTCCAGTTCGATGTACACCATGCGGCGATGGATACTTGTGCCGGTAGGGATCGTCATTGATAGCGCAGCTTTTACACCTTCCACTGCTTTTACGGCTACGGTATGTCCCATACTCATACCGGGACCAAAGTTGGTATAGGTAATCCCTTTGGGAGCAATGGCTTCCAGCAGGGTACGTACCACAGAGTCGCTTCCCGGATCCCATCCGGCAGAGATGATGGATACGGCATTGTTTTGTTTGCAGCAACCGTCGAGTTCTTTGCGTAGCGCTACGATACCACTGTGGATGTCGTAGCTGTCTACCGTATTGATACCCAGTGCCAGCGCCTCTTTGGCGTAAGCTTCCACACTGCGGGTAGGAGTACACAGGATAGCCACATCTACTTTTTCAAGGTCTTTTATGTCTTTGACAACCGGATAATCGTTGAGCTCGGTGGGTTTGTTTTCTGCTCCTGCACGGCGTACAACACCGGCCACTTCGAAATCGGGAGCTGCCTGGAGGGCTTCCAGCACATATTGCCCTATGTTGCCATAGCCGACAATCGCTGCTCTAATCTTTTTCATTCTTTTATGGGTTTTGTGAAACACTTTTCTACTTATCAACTGCAAAAATAATCTTTTTTGCTATTCTATACAAGATTCCTTGGAAAGATGTAAGTGGAATTTATCTGTGTTTTCTCGCCTGGATATATGTTATCGCTGGTCATTCGGATTAGTTCTTAGTCATCTAAAGTGACGGAGAACTCTCGGATGTAGTGCAGGATGGTAGTTGATTGTATTCCTTCCTGATTTTTCACCTTTCTCTTGCAGAAGATTAGGGTCTTTTCCATACCGAGAAGCCAATCCCGATATCTGTGGTAATGTTCCTGCCTGCTGAGGATACTGAATAGTCTTTTCTCTCCTGTTCTACTCCATCTATTGTGTACGTGTATCGGGCATAAGACTTTTGCAGGGGCTGGTGATACGTAGCATTGAATATCAGAAATGTAGTTGGGCTGATGTAGTAATTCATAGTAAGCCCCAGGTTGGCTGTCCATTTGTTGACATCTCTTTTGTAAACACTGACCTTAGTATGCTTGGATGAAATACGACCTTTATTGTCTGCTTCACCCAGATAATATTCATAAGCTAATCCGATGTGAGGATGAAACCTCCATCTGTTGTTTTCTATGCGGTATAGCATACCTATTCCCATACATGGTTTTATGTTTTCCAGGGCTTTCAGGGAAAGATCAGCTACCACAGGAAGATCCGGTCTGGAGTCATTGGGAAACTTCTCTTTGTAGAAATTCATTTGCCAGTCGAAATACCAACCCAGTTTTTGAGAGAAAAGATGGGTCATTTTCATCCCGAACCGGGGACTGACGGTGTTCTTTTGTCCAAACGGAGTGAAATCCGAGGTCTGGTTGTGATTTACCAGATCGAAGTGCGCTCCTGTAGTGAACTCAAACTGTATTTGTTTGTGTGCAGGTAGGATGAGGCTGGTGCCTTTTCTTCCCTGTGCATACGTCAGAGATGAGATACATAGAAATAAGACGATAAATAGTTTACTTTTCATTGCGTGTGATTTTTAATGTGAATAAATCGATTGGGCTCTATGCCTGTAAGATCAGGTATAGGAAGCGATCAGGAAAAAACTTATCATCTCAAACAGTTAAATGATTGGGATATCCTGTATGTGGATATCACGTTTTCTATCAGAATAAAATCTCTTTGGGTACCTCTACGTAGATTTTGTTGATTGCAAAGGAATAGGTTTGTATGCCGGACGTCTCCGGATGTTTGTATTTTAATAAATGCAGCTTTTATTCTATTATTGCATGGAGTGGGATGAAAAAAGTAAGAACTATGTCCTGTCTGATAGTAAATACCTGTTGATCTGGTAGAATAACTTTCTTTTTGTACACAGATGTGTGCAATCGGAAAATATCATGTACATTTGTATACTATAGGATGCGGTTTCTTTAGACAAAAGAACATAAGAAACAAAAGTAATTCAGATATACATAAATAATTCGTAAAGAAATATATGTTCTTTTGTTCTTCTGAAACCGCATCCTATAGTAT
>DALZBD010000456.1:0-3511 GCA_031977515.1 Bacteroides sp.
TTGTTTCCAGTCGGCACGGGTGGTGATGGCGGTTTCAAAGTCGCCGGAAGATGTTCTTTCGAACGTATCTTCTACAATAAATTGACCTTTTCCGCTGCGGTCGTACGTGAAGGTGCGCACCAGCTTCTTCAGATCCGGGTCGGGATAGGCTGAAGTATAGTCTATTTCGAACAGGTCTTTCGTCGGCGTATCTTCTTTTCTCAGGATCTCTCCTACGGCTTTGCCGCCAGCCTGCTGTTGGTGACTATTCACCACAGGCACTGGATGTCCGTAAGATCCTTTGGATTTGTACTTCTCGTATGCACCCCTGGCCCAGAAATCACCCGGGTAGGAGAATGGTCCACCCTGATCGCCCATCAGGGTCTCTGTTCCCAGCGCCACTGTATAGGAGCCAATATCGTTGTGGTTATGATTCTCGGCGTTGTTGCCTCCTTTGAAAGAGACTCCCATGCGACACTCACTGTTGGCAGCAGGGCGGGCTATAGCTACTCCCGAAAGATTGTAATAGGTACGCAGAGGGTCATTGCCTTCTTTGAGAACCTTTTGTATTTCCGGAGTGAGATCTACTTTCCATGCTTGATTGGGAAAACCTTCGATGAGGTGCAGCGACAGGTTGTCTACATCAGGGAACTGCAGTTCTTCTTTTGCTCCCGGTACACCTAATGCCAGATCGCAATAGCTTACCACGGAGGCATCCGGAGAGAGCCCGATGCGACAATCAGAATATGCCGGGCACACATTACCAACAATTTGAATGTTTCTTCCATATTGAGCAATCCGTGCGAACTTGGGGGTCTGGAAGAGGTCGATTTTTCCATTCGTGGCCCGGCATATCTGTTCTCTCAGTAAGATAAAAGCTTTAAATCCATAGTTGTAATAGCCTACTCCTTCGCTGCAATAGCCATCGTCTCCATATCCGGCCATGCCGTAGGTATGGAATTTCTCTGCTACGGCAATGAAGAAAGCGCGTTCTTCTTTATCCTGCAGGGAGGCTATCGCTGCCCCTGTGACACCTGCCAGACATACTGAGTTCCAGTTATTGGTTACAGTGAACCAATGGAACAGGTTGTCTTTTTCGATACATTTGCGAATGGGTCGGAATACTTTCTCCTGTAAGGCACATTGTACACGGGCCTTTACTTCGAATGACAGTTTATCGTCCAGCATATATACTATCTGGGCCAGGCTGTTTGCTTCAGTAGCTACTACCAGATCCACATAGTAGTCTGTACCGTTGTAGTTTTGCAGGCTGCGGTCATGAGCAGGGATAGACCAGGGTTTCTGCTGGCAGAGTTCGATGATGCCTTTTTCTATAGCCGGGATAAAACGTCTTTTGTTTTCCAGGCATTCGGCAAAAGCCAGTTTCCATACATATTTAAATCTTGCTTTGAGCATATCTTCTCCCGGCAGGCGTACACCGGATGAGAGAAGATCGAGATAGAGAGAATCGACAAAAGGAGGCATACTTTTAGTGTCCAACCTTTCTGCTTCATTTACCAACTCTATGGCTGCTGTTCCTTTTGCCAATTCATCCCAATATTCTCGATTTTTATAATTCAGTCCAATCCCTTGTACCTGATCGGGCAACATGGCCGCGATCTGTCGGATACGCTCAGGGGAGATATAGTGCATGGACTGGGTTTCCTCTTTGGCCAGTTGATACACTTCAACTCCTGCCAGCAGGAAAGCTCCCGGACCGTATACTTCGGTCATTTCCCTGGATACTTTTTTGGGGTCGGCTCCGATAGGCTGTACCCATCCCAGTTTTCCATCCTCTTCCACAGCGGAGACCAAAGCCTGCCAACCTTTTTCTACCACAGGCAGGTATTCGTTCTTATCCAGCAGACCTTGGTTGATCCCGTATGCCAGGGCATATACAAAGAAGCCCGAACAGCTGGTTTCCGGAGCAGGGTAGGAGTCCGGATCGAGGAGACTTGCGTACCAGAATCCGTCTTTTCCCTGAAGAGGAGCCACACGTTTGCAGATACGGATGAAGAGGTCTTCATAGAAACGGCGCGACTTGTGTCCGGGAGGGAATTCGCGCAACATCTCTACCAATCCACCTAATACCCAGCCGTTTCCTCTGCCCCAGAAGACTTTCTCTCCATTGGCTTCACGCTGAGTGAAGTAGCGATGATCTCTGTAGAAGAGGTCTTCTTCTTCGTCGAAGAGATAGTCGTAGGTTGCTTTGAACTCACGTTCCATAAATCGCAGGAACTTCTTATCGCCTGTTACATTATAAAGACGCGCATACACGGGAGGAGCCATGAATATGGCATCACACCAGGTCCATCTTTCCACGGTTTCGGGTTTGCGATAGTCCAGTTCGAACGGACCTTTGGAGGGGTTGGCCATTACCCACTCCGTACGAGCTATGGTGGGTACGATCATTTCTTTGCGACCGTATTTGCGGTAAAGGTCTATATAGGTCTGAGAAATACATACATCGTCGGCATGATACATTCTTTTGTCTACCTGCCAGTAGTTGCGGTTGCCCAGACGTACCATCCAGCGATAGTAGAAATCGTCGTTGTACTTCTGTTCGGAGATCTCCGCCCATTTTATCAGTCCCAGGTAGAAAGTAGCATTCACCCAGTTGAGGTTGTCGTGGGGAACTTCTTTGAAGTGAGCGATCTGCCAGTCTGCTACACGTCTCATGTCCCGTACTACTTCCGAACGATTGAGAGAGGATTGTGCACACACATGGACAGAAAGCACGCTGATGCATAGCAGCAGGATAATTCTGTTCATCGTTTTCTAAGGTTAATTTTTTAATCAGGTTGTAACATTCTGTTTGCAAACATAATTAAGATGAATTAACATTAGCAGTGCATTTTATCGTATTTAGGGGAGATATAAGTCCATTTGGACTATTTTGGTATGTAAAAAGACTATATTATACCTTTTAATGATAGGAATATGCATAATTTATGCATCGGAACCAATCTTTGATGCGAGAAGAATCACACGGAAACAGACAAAAGAGGTAGAGACGCATAGTTGCGTCTCAAAAAAACAACAAACCGTTTCTTAAAGTTTCCGGACACATATTTATATATCGGAATTTATCTCAGGATAAACACTCAATAAATCAGAGTGCAAACTGATTAACTCAGCGTGTAACTACCCGTTAGACAGTGTCTGACTTCTATTATCTTATATTGGACTTTCCTGGCAATTAGAAACTTTTCAAATATTGCTCGTTTCAGGTATTTTGATGGCAAGAGAAAGTAGCTTTGAGAATGAAGATAAGGTTGGTTCGGCATTTTGAACTTGCACGTGACAGGATATAATTATTTCCGGTGACGGTGTTTATTGTTCCGACTTAGACGACACATTATATATGTGCATCCGATGATATATATCAATAAACAGATAAGGAAGTCCATAGGATATAGGATGATTAAATAATGTGTCGATGGATAGAAGAATGAATATCTAAAAGTATCTGACTAAGAAAGAGACAGATATTCTCTTTCTTAGTCAGAAAGGATCTGGGATTACAGCCAGC
>DALZBD010000457.1:0-3507 GCA_031977515.1 Bacteroides sp.
TATTCAGAGGATCATAATTTTTATTTCCTGTTAGTATTCAGGTATTTGAGTGCCTCCTCCAAAAGAGAATCTTCTCCTTTCAGATAATCCGAAGCATTCTCTTTGAATTCAATATCGGGTTGGATACCAATACCTACATACACAGAACCATCGGCAGCAAGATCACTCTTTGTACAAATAGCAGCCTCCAGAAGTCCTGGAATGAGAGATACATCAACCGGATTGCCAGTACTGCCTCCGGTAGGAGTCCCCATGATTATTCCACAATTCATACTACGGAAAGTTGCACAGAAATCTTCTGCTGATGAAAAAGTACTGCCATTGATCAATACTACAATGGGTCGGGAATAGATTGTTTTATCTACGGGCTTCAGCCACTCTCCCTCTCTTCTGTATTTCTCCTGTTTCTGTCCCCAGGAAGCCAATGCAGCCACATACATGGGGCTACTCCACTCTCCTTTTTGTACAGGCTCTTTCATAAAATGCTGAAGGATATAGTCGGCATATCCGGAGTTCCCTCCGGTGTTGTTGCGCAGATCAATCACCAGACCATCTGTCCGGAGGATCTCTTCATAAAAAGTATCAAATTGCTGATTCATATTTTCTCCCCAGAACTGCAGGATACTCAATATTCCAATGTTATTTTCTGTTGTTTGATAAGTAAAAGAATCCTGACCACGCCTGTCCCACCTCATCTTTGTTCTGTCTATATCCAAAGATAAAACCATCCCATCGGGGTTCCTCACTTCAAGTTGTAAGGGATCAGACGAACGGCTTTTGGTAAACTCAAAGGATTCATAAGTACGTGCGATCCGGGACTGAGGAGTAGATGCGGATACATAAGGCATACGACTTGTTCCATACTCCAAAGCAGACAAGCCATTGATACGAAGGATTTCCGTGCCCTTTGTCAATCCCTGGTCTATCAGTGCGGAACTATACACGACATCTATAAAAACCCGATCATCCAGAAAACGAGTCTGAAAAGGCGCAGGACGTACTACATCACCGTTACTAAAAGGTGTGGGATCATTCATAGACGTGTGACCATCTTCCAACAATGCACACAGACGTTGCATTTCCTTATAATAATCCCAAAGAGTTTCAGTAGCAAGCACAGAAGGAATAAAAGAGATACAAAGACTGTCCCAGTCAAAAGTCAACTGATCGTAATATACATAATTGTACTTGATCTCGGTACAAAAGCGTGAAAGTCCGAACATTTTAGCGGCATCATCAAATACCGGGGAGTCAACAGGTTGCTGAGCAACTACAGAAAGTCTTAGAACGGCTACACATAGAATAGCCAGAATAACCTTGAGTGAAAAGAATTGCTTTTTCATATAATTAAGTTTAATGTAAATTCGCTGTTACATTACGAATCAGGTTAAAAAGATTACAATGATCAAAAATAGCAAATCTTTCCCAGACTGCAAACAACAGATGACTCTAACTCTTCTTTTCCCTTATATTACACAAATATCCGGCAAGCCGATCCGGCTCTTATATAAAAAACAAACCACCGTCAGCTAAATATACCGACGGTGGTCTGCCACCTTTAAACACCTTTAAACAAAATGGAAAATCGATCTCTGCCAACAACTAACTAACCCAATACAGAGATCAATGAGGAAATTTACGATTGGACAATTTACTATTTCCGATTACGAATAACAGCAACCCCCAAATCTGCAAATCTTTTTATTTTCTTGCTTCGGCAATGTAGCCAAATGCTTCTTTACATTTAGCAACTACCCAGGCCCAATCCTGTGCTTCAAGTACTTCTTTGGGAAACAGGTTAGATCCCATACCCACACAAGTCACACCTGCTTTGATCCAGGCTGTCAGATTTTCTTTGGTCGGTTCTACCCCACCGGTCACCATCAACATAGACCAGGGCATCGGAGCTTTCACGTTCTTCACAAATGAAGGTCCGCCTACATTACCTGCAGGGAATACTTTACAAAGATCACAACCCACTTCCTGTGCGAAACCAATTTCAGAAACAGAACCACATCCCGGTGTGTAAGGGATCAGACGGCGGTTGCAGATTCTGGCAATCTCAGGATTGAACAACGGTCCTACAATGAAGTTGGCACCCAACTGAATGTAAAGAGCAGCGGTAGCAGGATCTACAATAGAACCAATACCCATGATCATATCGGGACATTCCTTAGCAGCCCACTTTACGAGTTCAGCAAAAACATCCTGAGCAAAGTCACCTCTGTTGGTAAATTCGAATGCACGTACGCCGCCATCGTAGCAAGCTTTCACTACATTCTTAGCTACCTCTATATCTTTATGATAGAAAACAGGTACCATTCCTGTAGTGGACATGGCATTAAGCACCTGTATTTTATTAAATCGAGCCATAATTATATTTACGATTTACTTATTATTAAAAATTAAACAGGAGATTGGACGACTTCAGAGAAAATCGTCCAATCGTAAATTCTTTTATCTGCTTACGCGACCGGAACCATCACCCTTCATCAGGTTCTCTACCTCAGCGATAGTTACCAGGTTGAAGTCTCCGTAGATCGTATGTTTCAGACAAGAAGCAGCTACTGCAAACTCCAGTGCTTTCTGATCGTCAGCAGGATAAGCGATAAGACCATATATCAGTCCACCCATGAAAGAGTCACCACCACCTACACGGTCTACGATATGTGTGATATCGTATCTCTTCGACATTTTCAGAGAACCGTCTGAGTAAAGTACGCCACCCCAGGTATTGTGGTTGGCATTGATCGCACCACGCAGAGTTACGATCATCTTCTTGCAACGCGGGAACTTCTGCATCATCTGTGTACATACAGATTCAAACTCGGCAGCGTTTACTTCACCATGAGTAGCAGTTACATCGAAACCTTCAGGTTTGATACCAAACACTTTTTCACAGTCTTCTTCGTTACCCAGGATCACATCACAACCTTCTACCAAAGCAGGCATTACCTCATCGGCAGTCTTACCGTATTTCCAGAGATTCTTGCGGTAGTTGAGGTCACAGGAAACAGTAACTCCCATTTCATTGGCTACTTTGATAGCTTCCAGACATGCATCGGCAGCACCTTGCGAAAGAGCCGGAGTAATACCTGTCCAGTGAAACCACTGTGCATCTTTCAATACCTCTTTCCAATCGACCATTCCAGGCTCGATGGTAGCAATAGAAGAATTGGCACGATCGTACACTACTTTAGAAGCACGGTTTACCGCACCGGTTTCGAGGAAATAGATACCTACACGGTCACCACCACGTACGATATTATTCACTCCTACGTTGTGAGAACGCAGATCCATAATGCAGGATTCGGCAATGTCATTTTTGGGAAGACGGGTAACGAACTCAGTTTCCAGTCCATAGTTGGATAATGATACAGCCACATTGGCTTCACCTCCACCGAAAGTGGCATTAAATTCTTTTGCCTGTGAAAATCTCAGGTAACCCGGAGTAGCCAGACGAAGCATGATCTCTCCAAAAGTAACAACTTTCTTTCCCATAATTTT